>DATDRO010000027.1:0-4665 GCA_035291685.1 Nitrospirota bacterium
CGATGCCGCATCACATCCTCGATCTTTTTCAGATCGCGAACCTTACTTCTCCTCGGCAGGCTCTTCCACTTTATCAGTGTTCACCAGGGCAAGCTCTTCGGTGGAGAACACTTTATCTATGTCGAGGAGGATGATGAAGTGTTCGCCCTGCTTCCCCATGCCTTTGATGAACTCGGTTTTTAACCTGGTCCCGATCTTCGGGGCGGGCTCTATATGATCGGGCTCGAGGTCTATTACCTCCTGCACCGAATCCGCAAGGGCGCCGAGGACCATGGTTTCTCCGTCAACCGTCACCTCCGTGATGATGATGCACGTGTTCACCGTCTTCTCGGTCATGGGCATCCCGAACTTTAATTTTATGTCCACTACCGGCACGACGCTGCCCCGAAGGTTTATCACTCCCCTCATGAACTCCGGCGTCCGCGGCACTTTCGTAATGGTCGTAAAATCCAGCACTTCTCTGACCTTTGAAATGTCGAGGGCAAAGATCTCATCTCCGAGCTTGAACGTCAGATATTGGGTTGTCTCTGTTATTTCTGCCGTGCTCATGGTTTCCTCCTTGAACTAAGAGGGTCATGGGTCAGGGGGCATGGGGCAAGGAACGTTTTGGACCTTTGCTCTTCCCGGACCCTTGACCCTGGACCCCGTCTTTTCAGAATCTCTCAAACTCCGAATCCTTTCCGTCGCCTTTAGCCCCGCCGTCATGACCCATGTCCAGCACAACGCCGGCAGGCTTCATGCCCACAGGGACTTTTACCTCTGCGTGGGGAAGATGGGCAACAGGGACATGGTGCGCCTGCCTGGGAGACCTCTTCACCCCTACGGGCCTCCTTGCCACCGTGCTATCCGCCCTGTCGACCTTGAAGAACGAAACCGTGCTCTGGAGCTGCTCGGCCTGGGATGAAAGCTCCTCAGACGTCGAGGCCATCTCTTCCGCCGATCCCGCGTTCTGCTGGACCACCTGGTTCAACTGCTGAATCGCGCTGTTGATCTGATCGGTCCCGCTCGATTGCTCCTTGCTCGCCGCACTGATCTCCTGCACGAGCTCAGCGGTCTTCTGAATATCAGGCACGAGCTTGGTGAGCATGGCCCCGGCGCGCTCCGCCACTTCCACGCTCGACGTGGACAATTTGCTGATCTCTCCTGCGGCCGCCTGGCTCCGTTCGGCGAGTTTTCTGACCTCGGACGCCACTACCGCGAACCCCTTGCCGTGTTCTCCGGCGCGGGCCGCCTCAATCGCGGCATTGAGCGCCAGGAGGTTGGTCTGCCGCGCGATCTCCTCGATAATCGATATTTTGCCGGCAATATCTTTCATGGCGGTGACGGCCTCGGACACCGCCTTGCCGCTCTCTGCGGCATCGGCCGAGGACTTAACGGCGATTTTCTCGGTCTGCTGGGCGTTGTCCGCGTTCTGTCTGATCGCGGCATTCATCTCCTCTACCGACGATGACGCCTCTTCAGCAGACGCGGCCTGCTCGGTTGTTCCCTGGGACAATTGTTCGGCACTGGCGGAGAGCTGCTGGCTGCCGGAAGCGACATTATCTGCCGCCGTCTTCACGTCGATAGCGACGGTACGGAGCTTGTCGATCATAATGGCGAGGGATTTTCCAAGAGTGTCCTTCTCCGAAAGAATATTAACATCCTCCGTCAAATCACCCCGGGAGATCAGCTCAGCGGCCTTTGCAAGCCCGTTGAGACTATCCACCATGGTCTTCATCGCGGAAAGAAGCTGTCCTGTCTCATCATTGCTCATTGCGGCATCGCTGATAGTTACCGAGAGGTCCCCCGTGGCAATAGACTGCACCGCTGTCACGGCACGCTTGATCGGTTTCGTGATGCTCCTGACAAAAATAATTCCTCCGACAACTCCGAAAAGGACGATCGATATGGTGAGAACAAAGGCCATGATATTTGCTCTCCGCTGGGCCGCTGCAAGATCCCTGTGAGCGATTTCTTCATCCTTCTTAAGGATCTCTTTCATCCTGGCGAGGTATTCCTGGACAGCGGTGACAGCGGGTACGGTTTCGCTGATGAAAATAGCGTGGGCGTTTTCTTTTCTGCCGGCTTTATGATCAATGAGTATTCTTTCCGCTGTTCCGTGGAGTTTTTTATGAGGCTCCTCCATGGCCGCAAAAGGAGCGGTAATCTCCTCGGAGTACGGCTTGAATGTCGCCATCCATTTTCCAAGTTTGCATTCTGTAGGGTCGAGCTTGCCGGTAAACGGCTTCCCTTGAATGAACACCCCCGCTGAAAGACCGTCCACCCATTTATAGTGGTCCACGATCCGAGCGGTCATTAACCCGTTTATTTCCCGTACTCCCTGATTTTTTACCACAGCCTCCTGTACTTGTTTCGTTGCCCATAAAAAGACCCCTCCCATGATCAAAACCATAAAGAGTATAACACCCAGGCCCACGCTTAGTTTTCTTCCGATGGTCATAATCATAATGTCCTCCCTTGAATCGAGTGCGTTTTTTATTTACGTCACGCAGTTGACGGGTTATAAAAGACCTTCGTCACGCTGTGTTTAAAATGCCCCCGGATTTACGACGTTAGGCGACGGTTTTCTGTATGGACGGTTCACCCCCTTTAAGTGACTGCATTTCCTCCTTCTCAGAAGACTGCACCAGCTTCGGCACGTCCAGGATAAGCGCTACGGTGCCGTCGCCGAGGATGGTTGCGCCGGAAATGCCTTCTATGTTCCGATAAAATCCTCCGAGGTTCTTAATGACCGTCTGGTGTCCTCCGATGATGTGGTCCACCACAAAACCGACCCTTTTATCTTCCACTCTCGTAATCACAATCTGCTCAATGGGAGGCGGCCCGCCGTCTATTGAGAACCGTTCTCTCAATCGTATGTAGGGAACGATGTCTCCACGGACATTTGCGATATTACGGCCGCAGGCATTTTTCACGCCCTCTCGGGTCAACTCCACGCACTCCTCGACCAGGGAAAGAGGAAACACAAAATACTCCGCCCCTATCCTGGTGAGGAACCCGTCGATGATGGCGAGCGTAAGCGGCAGCTTAAGCGTAATCGTCGTCCCCAGGCCTTTTTGGCTGCTTATTTCTATCGAGCCCCGGAGAGCATCAATGGCCTTCTTCACCACGTCCAAGCCCACGCCGCGGCCCGAGACGTCGGTCACTTTTTTCGCCGTTGAAAAACCGGGGGCAAGGATGAACTGGAAGAGTTCCCTGTCCGGGAGATCCGGCCTATTTCCGTCAACCAGCCCTTTTTCCGTTGCCTTGGCCCGAATGCCGTTTGCGTCCAGGCCTGCTCCGTCATCCCGGATTTGAATAAGCACATGCGCTCCGGAGTGTATTGCCGAGAGGTGCACGGTTCCCTGTCCTGGTTTGCCGGTTACCTTGCGGGTTTCAGGGGGCTCGATTCCATGATCAATGCAGTTTCGGATGAGATGGACGAGGGGGTCGCTCAAACGCTCAATGACCGTTTTGTCCAGTTCCGTCTCCGCTCCTTCGGTTACGAGCACGGCCTCTTTGCCCAACTCTGAAGAAAGGTCCCGCACGACACGTTTAAACTTGCTGAACGTCGTACCGATCGGCATCATGCGGATGCTCATGGTATTGTCGCGGAGTTCTCCGGTAAGCCGCTCGACTTCTTCGGCAATTGAGAGCAGCTCGGGATTATTAAAAAGAGCGGCCGCCCGGCTGAAACGCGCCTGGACAGTCACCATCTCGCTTACAAGATCCACCAGGCCGTCCAGTCTATCGGTGGATACCCGGATGCTGGAAGTTGACTCGGCGGTTTGGCGCTTCTCGCGAAGCTCCTTCATATGCTGCTGTTCAACCAGGGCGGACTCGACATGCCCTGGAGCAACCACGCCGGCCTCTACAAGCATCTCGCCCATGAGTTTTTTTGATTTCAGCGCCTTTTGAAGACCGTCAGCTGTCAGATCTCCACGCTCGACCAGTATATCACTGATACGCTTATAACTTTTCTCGTCATCCAGCTTTCCGTCTTCGTCAATAATATCGACTTTCAACTCGCTGGAATCCTTGACAAAAATAAACACATCCTTAATTGCGTTCATCCCCTGGCTGGTGGTCAAAATAGCATCCCAGTATGTGTAGCAGAGCTCAGGATTTAAATCCTCAAGTTTCGGAACGGCATCCGTCTGGGCCACAACCGTGCAGTCGCCGAGCCGGCGAAGTTCATCCAATAAAGAAACGGGGTTCACCCCCTGGGAGAGAATGTCCTGTGCCGGACGAAAGCGAATTCGGTAGGTCACATTTTTCCCGGGAACGGCCTGAGAGGGACCACCGCTTTCAGTATGACGGCGTGGGCCGTAGGGGGAGACGGCATTCTGTTTATCGCCGGTATCGGGAAGAAGGTTTTTGAAAGACGCTGCGATCTCCCGGGTGCGCACCGTATCGGCCGACCCTCCCCCCCGGTAATACTGATCGAACATCGCCTTTATCTGGTCACGGGCCTTCAGGGTCAGGTCGATGAGTTCTTTGGAAACAGCGATTTTTCCTTTTCGCACCATGTCGAAAATTGTCTCGACCTCGTGGGTAAATCCCGAAACATCGCGAAACCCGCATGTCGCTCCTGAGCCCTTGATCGTATGCAACGCGCGAAAGACCCGGCCGGTCAGGTCCTCATCAGCAGGGGACTTCTCGAGCTCAAGCAGCGCGGCTTCGAGC
>DATDRO010000028.1:0-17017 GCA_035291685.1 Nitrospirota bacterium
CCGAAAAAGCTTATGACGCCAAGAACTCCAAAGCAGCACGGCCGAAGGGAAAGTGCTGCCGGGTCGAGCCCTCGCCGCTTCGAATACTGACGATCATCGGGCGCGTTATGCGCCGGCGAGGAGGGGCTGTCGGGCGACACAACCCCGGTCTCATACCATGCTCTCCTCGTTCTCATAGAACCTTTGACAGTACCGCGGCAACCGTATGCCGCAGGTATTTGAACATTTATGCAAGCATACATTGAAGAAGATGTGTCTGTCAAGGTTGAGGATAAATCGATGATATTTGTCCCGCTCCCGTATCCGTTCTCATACGGGTAAGGGGGGGATTTACCCCAGCGACACGGTGCCAATACCGAGAACTGATTCGATCTCGCTGATGAGCTTATCGTCAGGATTGACGCGAATATCCCGGTCCACCGAGATGAGCGATTCTTTACGCGCGGGGTTCTGGAGGCGGAGGTAGACGGGGATGCTGCCTTTGTAGCGAAGAAGGATGTCTTTGACCTTGAGAAGGTCGTCCTGGGTCAAACCGGTTGCATTGAACCTGATGTCCATCCTGGTCGTACCTTTTTTCTTCACGTCCGCAAGCAGGTGAACGCGCACGGCCTTGATCTTGTTTCCCTGTTCGCTCTTGTCGAGCGTACCCGCCACGATGAGCGGCGTGTCGGTGAGAAGGACATCCTGCGCCGTCCGATAGAGTTCGGGAAATACGATCACTTCCACCGTGCCCAGGAGGTCCTCAAGGTTCAGGATGGCCATCTTTTCGTTCTTCTTCGTCATTTTCGGCTTTATGCCGGCGATGATGCCGCAGATCGTGACCTCCTTGCCGTCCTTGATGTTATCAAGCGTCTCGGTCGTTGCTGTCGCGTAGCGCTTCATGTCCGTTTCAAATGCGGCGAGGGGATGGCCGGAGATATAAAAACCGATGCTCTCTTTTTCGTAGGCCAGGAGCCGGCTTTCCTTCCATTCGGGCACGTCGGGCAGCGCGGGTTCCTTGTGGCCGTCCAGGGAATCGAAGATGCTGCCCTGGCCGATGGCCTCCTGCTCCTGCTGTTTGCCTCCGTGCTCGATGAGCATGTCCAGGGCCTCCATCATCTGGGCCCGACGGCTGTTCATGAAGTCCAGGGCCCCGCACTTGATGAGCGCCTCGATCACGCGCCGGTTCACCCGGCGTTGGTCGATCTTTTTGCAGAAGTCCGCGAGCGAGGTGAACGCTCCCTTTTGCTCTCTCGCTTCGATGATCGCCTCGATGGCCGAGGTGCCGATATTCTTGACCGCGGCAAGGCCGAAGCGTATCGAGCCCATGGTGCTGCCCGGCTCGACGGTATCGCGGTCGTGCGCCTCGACCACGGTGAAGTCCCACATGCTCTGGTTCGCACCCGGCGCAAGGATGGTGATGCCCATCTCCCGGGCCTCGTAGATGTACTTCACGACCTTGTCCGTGTCCTGGACCTCGCTCGTGAGCAGCGCGGCCATGTACTCAACGGGGTAGTGGGCCTTGAGGTACGCGGTCTGGTATGAGATGAGCGCGTAGGCGGCGCTGTGGGATTTGTTGAATCCGTACTCCGCAAACTTGGCCATGAGGTCGAAGATCTTCCCGGCCTTGGTCGCCGGAATCTTCCGCTCCGCCGCGCCTCGCATGAAGCGCTCCTTCTGCTTTTCCATCTCCTCGGGCTTTTTCTTTCCCATGGCCCGGCGCAGGATGTCCGCTTCGCCGAGCGAGAAACCCGCGAGGGCGCTCGCGATCTGCATCACCTGTTCCTGATACAGGATCACGCCGTAGGTGTCCTTGAGGATGGGTTCGAGCGCGGGAAGCTCGTACGATATCCTGGTCGCGCCTTTCTTGCGTTTGATGAAATCGTCCACCATTCCGCTGCCCAGCGGGCCGGGACGGTAGAGGGCCACGAGCGCGATCAGGTCTTCGAACGCCTGCGGCTTCATCTTGATGATGATGTCCCGCATGCCCGATGATTCGAGCTGGAAAATACCCGCGGTCTCGCCCCGGCTGAGCATCTCGTAAGTTTTCACATCGTCCAAAGGGATGCGGGTGATCGAGAACGCCTCGGTGTGCGCGAGCGGCGCATGCATCAGACGCCGGTCGATCAGCACCTCGGCCTTGCGGATCACCGTGAGCGTGCGCAGACCGAGAAAGTCGAACTTCACGAGGCCGATCTTTTCAACGGCGTTCATATCGAACTGCGTCGTGATCTCGTTCTTCGGGCCTTTGTAGAGGGGGAGATACTCCGTCAGAGGCTCCTGGGAAATGACCACGCCTGCCGCGTGTTTGGACACGTGACGGATCTGGCCTTCAAGACGGAGAGCGATCTCGATGAGCTCGGCCATGCGCGGGTCCCTGGACGTGAGCTCCTTGAGCTTCGGCTCCTGCTGTATGGCTTCTTCGAGGGTGATATTCAAGGTGGTCGGGACGAGCTTGGCAGCTCGGTCCACCTCGGAGTAGGGGATGTCGAGCACGCGTCCCACGTCGCGGATCACGCCTTTGGCCATCATGGTGCCGTAGGTGATGATCTGGGTCACGTGGTCCTGGCCGTATTTTTCCGTGACGTACTTCAGGACCTCATCCCTGCGGTCCATGCAGAAGTCCACGTCGATGTCAGGCATGCTGATGCGCTCGGGGTTCAGGAACCGCTCGAACAGGAGATTGTACGGAAGGGGATCAAGGTCCGTGATCCTGAGGCTGTACGCCACGAGGCTCCCCGCAGCAGAGCCCCGGCCGGGGCCGACCGGGATGCCGTGCTCCTTGCCGTAGCGGATGAAGTCCCAGACGATCAGAAAGTACCCGGCAAAGCCCATTTTGCTGATCATTGCTATCTCATGTTCGAGCCTCTTTCGATACACTTCGGGGTCGAAGCTGCCCGGCCCGCGCACGGCCTCGATCTCTTTAAAACGCTCTTCGAGCCCCTTTTTCGCAAGCTCGGCCATGTACGATTCGCGGGTGTATCCCTCGGGAACGGGAAAATGCGGAAGGTGGTACTTCCCCAGTTCGATCTCAACGTTGCAGCGCTCGGCTATGGCAATGGTATTCGCTATGGCCTCGGGGACGTGGGAGAAGGATTTTTTCATCTCCTCCGGCGACTTCACGTAAAAGGTCTCCGAGGAGAACCGCATGCGGTTCTCCTCTTTCAGGGTCTTGCCGGTCTGGATGCAGAGCAGGGCATCGTGGGACTTGTGGTCGCCCATGCTCAGGTAGTGGCAGTCGTTCGTCGCGACCAGGGGTATGCCCGTATCTTTCGAGAGGCGAATGAGCTCCCGGTTCGCCTTGTCCTGCTCCGGGATGCCGTTGTCCTGTATCTCAAGATAAAAATTTTCCTTGCCGAAGACAGAGAGATATTCCTCCGCGGTCTTTTTTGCCGCATCATATCTGTCCTGTAAAAGGAGAGCAGGGATCTCGCCGGACAAACACGCGGTCAGACCGATCAGCCCCTCGCTGTGAGTGGCAAGGAGCTCCTTATCGATCCGGGGACGGTAATAGAATCCTTCAAGATATCCGGCGGTGACGAGCTTGACGAGGTTCTTGTAGCCCGCGCGGTTCCTGGCCAGAAGGACGAGGTGGTATGAGGCTTCCTCGTGCCTCCCCGCTGACTGGGTCTTGTCGAATCGGGAACCGGGCGCGACGTACATCTCGCAGCCGATGATAGGTTTGATGCCCGCCTTCATGGCCTTCTGGTAAAAGTCGAGCGCGCCGAACAGGTTGCCATGATCGGTAATTGCCATGGCCGGCATGCGGAGTTCCATTGCTTTTTTTATCAGATCATCAAGATGGTTCGCGCCGTCGAGGAGGCTGTATTCGGTGTGGAGATGCAGGTGGACGAAATCGGCATGATGCATAGAGTAAGACCTGGAAAATAAGAAGTTGTGAGGTTGAGAAGTTAGGAAGTTAAGGAATTCTCATCTTCAAAACTTCCTATCTTTTAAGCTTCTTGAATGTCAAGTGGTAAATGGAGGCGGCGATCGGATTTGAACCGATGAATGAAGGTTTTGCAGACCTCTGCCTTAGCCACTTGGCTACGCCGCCGGTTTCTGTGTATCGATTTGAGCTGAGAGTCTGGAGTTGGATGCCGGAATAGGAGTTGGGAGTTGAGGCAGACGTTACTCCGAACTCCGAACTCATCACTCTGAACTGAATATATGGAGCGGGTGGCGGGATTCGAACCCGTGACCCCAACCTTGGCAAGGTTGTGCTCTACCAGCTGAGCTACACCCGCTTATGCCGTTGTGTAACCGATACTTTTAACGCAGGAAACTATAACAAAGTATGCAGTGGCTTGTCAATAGAAAAGTAGACGCATTAGTAACCTTTCGGTTATGGTGGGCAGCAACCCCGTCGCGTAAGCCGCGCAAACGTGCATCGCGGGCAGCGGTTGCGCAACGAGAGATGTCCCGTTCCTGGGGATACGTGGTTTTACCATAATCTGCGGGGCACTGAACAGGCGCGGCTCTCGCTCACGGGATGCCGCCCGCCTGCGATACACATCTCGTAACGGTGGGATTACCCGCATGAACTGAAGGTGACTGGATTGCTATTCGCATGCCCGGCGTGGCCCCATTAGCCTGCGCGCTTGAGCGCAACCTGAAGGTTGCGGCTGCTTCAAACGGCGTTTGACTACTATTCCGGTTTATATTGACGCCGTTCGGAAACTGTGGTAATTTGTTTTACACAGATCAATAAATAAAGGAGGTTGACAGCATATTACTATGAACACCGTAAAGACAGTTGGTTTGATGGTATTTCTCACCGTGCTCCTCATCTTTGTGGGAGGGGCGATCGGCGGCAGGAACGGCATGGTCTTCGCTTTTGTTTTTGCCACGCTGATGAACTTCGGGGCATACTGGTTCAGTGACAAGATCGTGCTTAGAATGTACCGGGCGCAGCCGGTGAGCGATGTCCAGGCGCCCGAGCTGCACGCCATTGTCAGGAATCTCGTTCAGAAGGCAGGCATGCCCATGCCGAAGGTGTACATTATTCCTTCAGCGACGCCAAATGCTTTTGCCACGGGAAGGAACCAGGAACACGCGGTTGTTGCCGTAACCGAGGGAATAATGAAGATCCTGAACCGTGATGAACTGGCCGGAGTGATAGCCCATGAACTGGCCCATATCAGGCACCGGGACATGCTCACGGGAACGATCGTGGCGACCATCGCGGGCGCCATCAGCATGCTCGCCCAGATGGCCCAGTGGGCCATGATCTTCGGCGGAGGCAGGAGAGACAGCGACGACGACGGAAGTCCGATCGCAGCCCTCGTCATGATGATCGTGGCGCCGATAGCTGCCATGCTCGTACAGACTGCTATATCGCGTACCAGGGAGTACGAGGCTGACAAAGGGGGGGCAAGGCTCATCGGCAGCCCCTACGGGCTTGCGAACGCGCTCCTGAAGCTGGAGCGTGGTGCGCAGGTGGTCCCCATGGACGCCAATCCCGCAACTGCCCATATGTTCATCGTTAATCCGCTCTCCGGAAAGGGACTTATTAAGCTCTTCAGCACCCATCCACCGATCGAGGAGAGGGTGAAGAGGCTCAAAGAGATGGCTGGAAGGATGTAGAGTTGCCGGTTTCCAAGCGGATATTTTGAAAGCAGATAATGTTTACCCCGTTAGAGATGTTTCGCATGACGCGATCTCTAACGGGGTAAACTGAACATACCGGTCGTGAGAACACCACTGCCGGTATTTTTCTCCTTACCTTACAGAACATTTCCTCTATTGCTGATTGACAAAACCGTTAAAGTTTGATATATAAGCATTACTAATGCACCAGAGCAACAAATAAGGGCATATCCAGGAATAATCCCTATGCAAAACAGCAGAATAAGCGGCGTATCACGATGCAATACTACATGATTTAAATCGGAGGAGGTACCATAATGTTCAGAAGACTTTCGATATCGAAACGCTTCAGCTTGATCCTCTTGATCATTTTTATCGTCGCCCTCCCACTCATCACATCGGTCATGTATTATTTCTTCCGTGAGAACGCGATCCGGGAGGTCGCGGACAAGGCCCTTCTCACCATGCACTCCATGGAATCCCTCAGAAAATACGTGGGCAAGGAACTCCGGCCTACCATCAATAAGGAGCTGCCGAAAAAATTTGTGCTCGAAGGCGAATCAGGATTCTATATCCTGCGCAAGGTTTCCTATAATCTGGGGGAAGTCCAGCCGAATTACCTGTACAAACAGGCGTCCTCCAATCCGCTTGTCCCGGAGAACAAGGCGGACTACTATGAAGAGTGGTTCCTCACGCAATTCAGGGAAAACAGCAAGCTGAAAGAACTCACCGGCCTGAGAACCGACAAGAAAGAGCCGCTCTATTACATCGCCAGACCGGTCAGGGTCGACCGGCCGGATTGCATGCGCTGTCACAGCGACCCCGCAACTGCCCCAAAAGAACAGACGGGAAAATACGGCACGACGACGGGATATAATTATGTGATGGATTCGGTCGTAGGAAGCAATATTATCTATGTTCCGGCCTCCGTACCTATTGCCATCGCCACGAAATCCACGATGATGGTGGCCATTGTTTTTACCGGATTGTTTTTTGTGCTCTTTGCCGTGATCAACATCCTTATCCGCAAGAGCATCATTTACCCGATAGAAAGCTTTGTGAAAACGGCGGAACAGGTGAGCAAGGGCCAATTTGACAACAAGTTCGAGGTAAAGACCGAAGATGAGCTGAAAACACTCGCAGATGCGTTCACAAGGCTTAAAACGAGCATCATCATGCTCATGGACATGATGAAGAAGGCGGAGAAGTAAACCCCGTTAGAGAACCTCGCTCTCTAACGGGTCAAGGTCCGGCGGCTTTGCCCCGATCGCGACCGCGGATACTCGATCAGAGTGTACCATGCCGCAGGCGTGTCGATTTTGTCTAACGGAGTAAACATAAATGCAAAAGCCCCTCGCAGACGTCATCGCGGAGATCGGTCGGTCCGGCAATACCGGCATTCTTACCATAGGCGTCAAGAACGACCCCTCATTGTTCAAGATTTTTTTCCGGGCCGGGGCCATCTACCACATTACCCACGGGACCTGCCGGGACATGGAGTGTCTCATAAAGCTCTCCGGCCTCGACTTTGAGTCAGGATTCTTCATGTCAGGCGCCCGTGTGGAAATATCCGGCCAGACACTTCCCCGTAATGAGGAGATCATCGCCAAAGCAAGGACTACGGGGAAAATGATACGGTGGGATGAGCATCCCGCGGCAGGAACAGACACCTCCAGAGAAGCCGCTTCTATAAAGCCTGTGTCTCAAGAGACCCGTGTTGAGGACAGCACACTTATGCGGATGGAGGAAGAGCTTTTGAACATCGCCGGACCTGTCGCCCAGATGGTTCTGGATAGCGCCTACGGCAAGTGCAATCTCAAGAAGGGCACTCCGATGAAGCTGGCTGACTTCAAACGCCTGATCGAAACGGCGTCCGAAGGACTCCCTGAAGAACAGAAAAAGACCTTTGTTGCGAAGTTCGCCTGATACCGCCGGCAATAAACAGCAAGTTTCTCTGTTAGGCCCGTCACGCTATAACCCACATCACGCTATAACCCACTTGAATTCCTTACTTCCTTGTGATAATGTAAATACTATACGCACAGTCTACCCGGCTCCAATCCCGTTAATTCCGTCACCCAAAAGTAGCTTTTGAATCGGAGTCAAAACCATTCGAAAGGGGGCAGGTTTGCGTTACAAGTATATTGCTTATAAGTATACGAGAAGGTCAAGTCCTGACGCTTCGTTCCAGAGTATGATGGAATCTTTCAGCACCTGGGCTGTCCCGTCCTCCGTTGCCTGGCTTCCGCCGACGGATGTATATGAAACGCCGGATAAGATCATCGTCTTTATGGAGATCGCGGGCGTCAGGGAAGAAGACGTGACGGTGACGCTCTTCAGCGACATCCTGGTGGTTGAAGGAAACCGGAGACAGCCCCTCCTCGCGGAGATGAACGCGTGCCACCGGCTGGGCATCAAATACGGCGATTTCAGGTCCGAGGTCTATATACCCTATCCGGTAGACCATGACGATGTAAGCGCCGAGTATGAAAAAGGACTGCTCAAGATCACGCTCAAGAGGACCGATTAACCCTTGTTGCAGAGACTCATGTGCTCGGGAGCGAATCAATCGCATGAACTCAATATAAATACGCAACAACGGGTTAACGCGAAGGAAATGACTTGAATATCCATGATATCTTAGACAAACTGTTCAAAAAATCAGTGAGGAACCAGGTGATGGAAGAAAAGAAAGAGCCGGAGATCGATAAGGCGCCGCCTGTGCCCGAGGAGCTCCCGCTCCTGCCGCTTAAGGACACGGTCGTGTATCCTCTCACCGTCTACCCTCTCGTGATCGGCAAGGAGCGGTCGGTCAAACTCATTAATGAGGTGACCGTGGGAGACAAGATCCTGGGGCTGACAGCGCAAAAGAGGCCGGATATGGAGGCGTCCGCGCTCGACGATATCTATGCCGTCGGGACCATGGCGAGGATACTCCAGATGATCAAGGTCCCGGACGGCACGCTCAGGGTGCTCGTTCAGGGCATCGAGCGCATCAGGATAACCAACTTTATTCAGACCGAGCCGTTCATCAGGGCACGGGTGACCGCCCTGCCGGACAAACAGGAGAAGACCGTCGAGCTCGAAGCGCTCATGCGCGGGGTATCCGAAGTCTTCCAGAAGATGGTCTCGCTTACGCCGAACATGCCCGAAGAACTGTCCGCGGCCGCGATCAATATTGATGATCCACGCCAGCTTGTTTATCTCATCGCGACGAACGTCAAGCTGGATCTGCCTCGTCGTCAGGAGCTTCTCGAGACCGATGCGGTCGGCGAGAAACTCACTATGTTGATGCAGCACCTGAACCGTGAGGTCGAGGTCCTTGAGCTCGGCAGAAAGATCCAGGGACAGGCCCGCGACCAGATGCAAAAGGCGGAGCGCGAGTATTTGCTCAGACAGCAGCTTGCCGCCATACGCAAGGAGCTTGGTGAAGAGGCCGATGAGGGCTCCGAGATAAAGAGCCTTCGGGAAAAGATCGATGCTGCAAAAATGACGCCGGAGGCCGAAAAGGAATCGAAGCGTGAGCTCGCGCGCATGGAGAAGCTCTCCGCGTCTTCGCCGGAATTTTCGGTGATACGCACCTACCTCGAATGGATGACCGGCCTGCCGTGGAGCAAGACTTCGTCGTCTCCGATCGATATAGCTAAAGCGGGAGCAACGCTTGACGAGGACCATTACGACCTCGAAAAAGTAAAGGGCCGCATCCTCGAATATCTGGCCGTGAAAAAACTGGGGCAGGAGCGTGACACGCAGGAGGGGACCAGGGTGCGTGAGCCCATCCTCTGCTTCGTCGGACCTCCGGGAGTGGGCAAGACCTCTCTCGGTCAGTCCATCGCGCGGGCGCTCGACAGGAAGTTCATGCGCATGTCCCTCGGCGGCCTTCACGACGAGGCAGAGATCCGCGGCCACCGCCGCACCTACATCGGCGCCCTGCCGGGACGCATCATCCAGACGATCAAGCGCGTGGAAACCAGGGACCCGGTGATCATGCTGGATGAAGTGGACAAAGTGGGCGCGGACTGGCGCGGCGACCCGTCTTCCGCGCTCCTCGAGGTGCTCGACCCGGAACAGAACAAGGACTTCCGGGACAACTATCTCGATGTGCCCTTCGACCTCTCAAAGGTCATGTTCATCACCACGGCGAACCAGCTCGATACGATCCCGGCGCCGCTCCTCGACCGGATGGAAGTGCTCCATCTGCCGGGGTATACCGAACACGAGAAGCTGAACATCGCGAAAAAATACCTCGTGCCGAAAGAGATCAGGGCGAACGCGCTGAGACCCGTGGAGATCACGTTCCAGGACGATGCGATCACGGGGATCATCAAGGATTACACGCGCGAAGCCGGGGTGAGGAACCTCGAACGCGAGATCGCGAACGTCTGCCGCAAGGTCGCGAAGGCTGTCGCCGAAGGCAAACCCACACCGATCATGATCAAGGCGGAGAGTCTGCACGATTATCTCGGGAACCCGAAATTTTTTGCCGAAACAGCCATCAGGATAGACCGGCCGGGCGTGGTGACGGGGCTTGCGTGGACGCCGACAGGAGGAGACATCCTTTTTATCGAGGCAACGATGATGCCTGGAAACAAGCAGCTCACCCTTACCGGCCAGCTCGGGGACGTGATGAAGGAATCGGCCCAGGCCGCGCTCTCGTACGTGCGTTCCCAAACCGAGACGTTCGGGATCAACAGGGATTTCTTCGAAAAGACTGACATCCACATCCACGTTCCTGCGGGCGCTATTCCCAAAGACGGGCCGTCGGCAGGCGTCACGATGACCACGGCGATCGTGTCTCTTCTCACCGGCAAAGTGGCAAAACACGATGTTGCCATGACCGGCGAGATCACCCTTCGGGGCAAGGTTATGCCCATCGGCGGGGTGAAGGAGAAGGTGCTCGCCGCGAGACGCGCGGGGATCAAGACGGTGATCCTCCCTGAAAAGAACAAGAACGACCTTGATGACGTGCCCGAAGACCTCCGCAAGGAGATGAAATTTATTTTTGTCGATACCATCGACCAGGTGATCGATGCAGCGCTCGACCGGAGAAAAGCGAGTAATGCGGGTAAAAGAGAGAACACAGAGGCTCCCGCCGTGGTTCAGAATACGGCGCACCATGAACGAGCGCTTTACAAGCGTAAAAAGTCTGATCAGGACAAATAATCTCAACACGGTCTGCCGGAGCGCCGCATGTCCGAACCAGGCTGAGTGCTGGAACGCTGGGACAGCCGCGTTCATGATACTCGGGAACATCTGCACCCGGTCGTGTAAGTTCTGTAACGTGCTCAAGGGAACGCCCGAAATACTCGATCTTGACGAGCCGAACCGCGTGGCCGGGGCAGTGGCCGCGCTCGGACTGAACTATGCCGTGGTCACCTCGGTTACCAGGGACGATATCGAAGACGGGGGAGCGGAGTTGTTCGCCGCTACCATCAGGGCCATTCGTGCGAAGACCCCGGGATGCCGCATGGAAGTCCTTATACCGGATTTTCAGGGTTCTGACGGATCGCTTCGGACCGTGCTCGATGCCGGGCCGGACGTGCTGAACCACAACCTCGAGACCGTGCCGTCGCTCTATTCCCGGGTAAGGCCGCAGGCGGATTACCGGCGCTCTCTTGGACTGCTCAGCCGCGCGAGATCATACGGCGCCGTGACCAAGACAGGACTCATGCTCGGTCTGGGTGAAGGACTTGATGAAGTACGGCTGGTCATGAACGACCTCCGGAATATAGAATGTGATATTCTGACCATCGGCCAATATCTTCAGCCGAACAGGGGAGCGCTTCCGGTGGAAAAGTACTATCACCCGGACGAATTCAATCAGCTCAGGGAAGAAGCGCTCGCCAGGGGGTTTCGCCAAGTCGAGTCCGGACCTCTCGTGAGAAGTTCGTACCATGCGGGAACGTATGGACGATGAAAAGGCGACGCGGAGAAGGGGAGAGCGGGAGCGATAACAGGACGAAATAGCGATTTTTGAACTGTTGATTTTATTCAATTTCCAATTTTCAATTCCGCTTTATGCGGGAGAGGGAGGTTACCATGCCTTACACTGCGAAGGATTACAGTTCATTGATCGGAATCAAGGGTTTTAGCGAAACATTGCTCAAGAACCATTTCACGCTCTATCAGGGATATGTGACGAATACGAACAAGGTTGCCGATGCGCTTTCCCAGATGCTGAAAGACGGCAAGACGGGCACGCCGGAATACGCGGAGCTCAAACGGAGGTTCGGCTGGGAGTTCAACGGCATGAGGCTGCATGAACTCTACTTCGAGAACCTGAAAGCCGGCGGCGGCATCAACAAAGCGGGTAACCTTGCCAAAAAGATGGATAAGGACTTCGGCGGCATTGATGCATGGGAAAGGGACTTTCGCGCGACCGGCGCCATGCGCGGCATCGGCTGGACGGCGCTGTACTATGACGCGGCCGGGGAAAGGCTGTACAATTCGTGGATCAACGAGCACGATATGGCGCACCTCGCGGGCTGCACGCCGGTCCTCATTATGGACGTGTTCGAGCATGCGTACATGACCGATTACCAGCTCAAACGCGCGGACTATATCGAGGCCTTCTTCTCGAATATCAACTGGAGCGTTGTCGAGGCGCGCCTGAAATGAAGCAAAAGGGCCTGGTTATCGTCTTTACCGGAGAGGGCAAGGGCAAGACGAGCGCTGCCCTGGGTATTGCAATGCGAGCCTGCGGCCACAAGATGTACGTATCAATGGTGCAGTTTATCAAAGGTCCATCCAAGACCGGAGAGGAGGCTGCTTCCGAGCGGCTCTCTCCGGAATTTGAATTCATTCCCATGGGCAGGGGATTCGTGACCAGCAGCAAGACCGGGGTTCCCCTGTCTGAACATAAACGAGCGGCTGAAGACGCACTCCTTCTTGCATGCCAGCGGGCGCAGTCCGGCTCCTGGGATGTCCTTATCCTCGATGAGATCAATAACGCGATAAAGCTGGGGCTGCTCGATTTAAAAGATGTCGTTGATCTTGTCAGGAACAAACCTGAGAAACTTCACCTGATCCTCACCGGACGCGATGCACACCCTGATATCATCGCCCTTGCCGACATGGTGACCGAGATGCGTGCTGTCAAGCATCCCTACGACAGAGGCATCCCGGCTCAGCAGGGCATAGATTTTTGATCGGTCCTTCCGCTTAGATAAACCCGGCTGTTGACCCGAAAAGAGACAGAAAAATCGTCTTTGCGGGCGAAGTGAAGCCCTCGCGAGGGAACTGCCTGGAGCAATCGAGATTGCCTCGGGCTGCGTCCTCCCAATGACACTTAAATTAAAGGATAAACGATTGACTTTGAATTTTCGCAATGCTAATATATACGCATACATAGGGAAGGCTTTTACCCTATAGTATATCAGGATGAAAACAACCGCAATAAGCTTGACAATTGAAGATGTAAAATCGCTGCCAAGTCTCTTTGGAGACCTGGACAAAAACCTCAGGCTGATCGAAAACACCTATGGGGTAACCGTCAGCGCCAGAGGGAACAAGGTCCAGATCGACGGGGAGGAAAAATCCGTTGCCACGGTCGAACGTCTCATCAGACAGCTTTCTGATATGCTGGCAGAGGGCATCATTCTCCAAAAAGAAGACGTGCACGCGGCAATTCACGCATTCACCTCGAATCCGGCCGCGGTCCTGAAGGACATTTTTCAGGAAGAGATCCCGGTGTCGAGCAGGAAGCGTCCCGTTGCCGCGAAAAACGAGGCCCAGCGAAAGTACGTTGAGGCGATCAAACAGTATGATATCGTTTTCGGCATCGGCCCTGCCGGTACGGGGAAGACATACCTTGCCATGGCAACGGCGGTCTCCGCGCTCCTGCGGCGCGAGGTAAGCCGGATCATTCTCGTGCGTCCCGCGGTCGAGGCCGGCGAGAAGCTCGGGTTCCTTCCGGGCGATCTGTACGAAAAGGTTCACCCGTACCTGCGGCCCCTGTATGACGCGCTGTATGATATGATGGAGGCCGATAAGGCGAACCGCCTCGTGGAGCGCGGGGAAATCGAGATCGCTCCGCTCGCGTTCATGCGCGGCCGCACCCTGAACGACTCGTTCATTATTCTGGACGAAGCGCAGAACACCACATCGGAGCAGATGAAAATGTTCCTCACCCGGCTCGGTTTCAACTCGAAGACCGTTGTGACCGGTGACATTACGCAGATCGATCTGCCGGCGGGGCGGGGTTCCGGTCTTGTCGAGGTGCAGAAGATACTCGACGGCATCGAAGGCATCCGATTCGTTTATTTTACGAACAGGGACGTCGTTCGCCACAAATTGGTCCAGCAGATCATCAAGGCATACGAGAAATACGAGGCAACAGATGCTGAACAAAAATGAAACCGTCATCAAGCTCCTGCCCAAGGCGCCGGTTCAGGCCCAGGAGGGCGACCGGGAGGATTTTGTCCCGGAAGTCCCGTACTTCATAAAATTTTATGCGATCGGCCTCGCGCTCGTCACCGCATTCCTTCTCGCCTTTGTTCTTTTACCGAGGGTGCCTGTCCTGCAAAAAGGGGCAATCGCTACGCGGGACATTGCGGCCCCGTATGCCCTTTATCTTGAATACCCCGGGCCTGATCAGACGATCTTGTCCTACCGCGTCAACAAAGGCGAAATGATTGTTGAGGCAGGCCGTAAGGTATCAGAAAAGGCCTCAAAGATCCTCGATGAAATAGCACGGAGGGAAGGCATCGGGAACAGGGCCGCTGCGTACATCGGACTGACCACTCTGGTCCTGTTGCTGTTCTACCTGTTCTATCGTGATGTAAAACAGTATCGGCCGGCATTGGCCACGGATGTACGGAAACTCTTTCTCCTGGCGCTCCTGCTCCTTGTGACGGTCGTTATCTCGCAGTTTTCAAAATTTGTCCTCTCGCTGGTGGCCGACACGTTTGGGCTTGATCCGGCTACGATCGGCTTCGCCCTGCCGGTGGCTGCGGGCGCCATGCTCGTCAGTCTCCTCCTGGACTTTCACCTGGCTCTTGTGTTCTCGTTCATCATCAGCATTCTCCTCGGCATCGTGTTCCACGGGGACCCGTTCATGCCGATGTACTATTTTCTCGGCAGCACAGCGGCCGCGTTCTGCGTGGTCCAGTGTAAAAAGAGAACAGCCGTGCTCAGGGCCGGGGCGCTCACCGGGCTCGTCAGCCTCATCGCCGTCGTCGGGATCGACCTCTACAAAGGCGAGTTCATGGCGCGGGGGGTCTATGATCTCGGGGCGGGTTTCTTCGGCTCCCTCGCGGTGTCCATGCTTGTTTCGGTCTCGCTCCCGTTCTTCGAGGCGATGTTCGACATTGCCACGGACATCAAGCTCCTTGAGCTCCTCGATCCCAACCAGCCGCTTCTCAAGGAACTGGTGTATAAAAGTCCCGGTACCTATCATCACAGCATTCTTATCGGCAACCTTGCCGAAGCAGCCGCCGAGGCGATCGGGGAGAACCAGCTCCTCGCGCGGGTGGGCGCGTACTACCACGATATCGGAAAGATACGGAAGCCGGAATATTTTATCGAAAACCAGCGTCCCTCGGAAAACAAGCATGACCGGCTCATGCCGTCCATGAGCGGGCTCATCATCGCCTCACATGTGAAGGACGGGGTTGATATAGCGCGTGAGCACAAACTGCCCACCGTTGTCATCGACGTCATCCAGCAGCATCACGGAACCTCGCTCATTACGTATTTTTACCAGAAGGCGAAAGAGCTCCAGCCGTTCGCCAAGATCGCCGAGGAAGATTACCGCTATCCCGGTCCGCGCCCCAGGACGAAAGTGGCGGCTATCGTGATGTTGTCCGATGCCGTGGAGGCGGCGTCGAGGACGCTTGAGGACCCCACTCCCCAGCGGATCCAGGCGCTCACGAACAGCGTTATTACGCGCATCTTCCTCGATGACCAGCTCAGCAAGTGCGACCTCACGCTCAAGGACCTGCGCGAGATCGCAAAAAGCTTCAACCTTATCCTCAGCGGCATCTTTCACCACAGGATCGATTACCCGGGAATGGAGTTTGTCGGAGAAAAGAAACGCGTTGATTATCCGGATAAAAAACAGTCTGAGGAAACAAAGGCCGGCAACGGGGCGAATAAGGACAAGACTCACGGTGTTGCTCGAGAGCCTCGGGTTTCCTGAAGCTGAACTGAGCGTTTTTTTCACCGGCGACGGGACCATCCGCTCCCTGAACAGGAAATACCGGGGGAAGGATGCGGTCACGGATGTGCTCTCGTTCTCGCTCCGGGAGGGGGAGTATTCCCATATCAACCCGGAACTCCTGGGCGATATCGTCATCTCGGTGCCTGCTGCGGTGCGTCAGGCCGCGGTTGCCGGCCAGAGCGTGGACCGGGAAGTAGACCGTCTTCTCGTTCATGGTCTGCTCCATCTGATCGGATATGATCATGAACGAGGCCGTGAAGATGAAAAAAAAATGAGAAGGAAAGAGGCTCTCCTGCTCAAAAAACTCTACACATGAAACCGAAAAACTGGGTCCAGAGCGCCAATCTGGCAATCGAGGGGATTATCTATGCCGTTAAGACCGAGCGTCACATGCGTTATCATCTCTTCATCGCCGCCGCCGCCCTCATCCTGGGTCTCTTCCTGAACATTTCCCGAATAGAGTTCATTGTTCTTTCTCTTGCCATTGTGCTCGTGCTCGTAGCGGAGATGCTGAACACCGCTATCGAGGTCACCGTTGATATGATCGCCGAAACGTACCACCCCCTCGCCAAGATCGCAAAGGATATCGCCGCGGGGGTGGTCCTTGTCGCCTCGATCGGCGCGGTGACCATGGGATATCTTATCCTTTACCCGGCGCTCAAAAAGGCGTTTGCCAGGGGCATCCTGCATATCACCAAGGCGCCGAGCGATGTCGTGGCCTTTGTGTCGCTTGCGGTCGTGGTCATCACCGTCATCGTCATCAAGGCGCTGCTCGGAAAAGGAGAGCCGCTGAGAGGCGGGATGCCGAGCGGACATGCCGCGGTATCGTTCTCCATTTGGGCCGCTGCCGTCTACCTGACGCATTCCCTGCCCATAGGGATTTTGACGTTCCTCCTCGCGCTTATGGTAAGCTGGAGCAGATGGTCGTTTGGCATACACAGGCCGGCCGAGGTCGCGGCGGGAGCGGCGCTCGGAGCAGGGGTGACGATGGCGTTCTTCTGGATATTCAGTTAATACTGAAATTTAGGTACCACGAAGGCCCGATGGCACAAGGCATGATGAATGCAAAATGCAAAAGTCAAAATGAGTGAATATAAAGCATGGCCATAGGCCATACCGCAATTTTGCAATTTACACTTTGAAATTTGACTTTTGACTTTTATTTCTGAGTGCCTTGGTAGTTAAAGTTCTTTGGTTTCAGGAGGATTCTTGATCGATACGATATTGAAAGACCTGATCGCGTCGGTAAAAGGAGCCCAGGCCGCGATCTTTGTGGACGGCGATGGTGAA
>DATDRO010000029.1:0-3919 GCA_035291685.1 Nitrospirota bacterium
TACAAAGGAAACCACAATTCAATTTTGAAGGCGAATGCAAAATCCATATGGCTGCTCCTGTTCTTGTTCCTGCTTTTTTTCAGCATGGACGGAAACGCTCAGGAAACGGATGAGCGGCGTCAGCTTGAAAAACAACAGAAGGAGCTGAGCGCGAAGGTCGAGTCGCTGAAGCGCGAGCAGGACCTCCTTCTGTTCCGGAAGGAATTTTATCGCGCTGACTCGAAGTATCTTGTTCTGAACATTCCGGCAGGCAAGGGAGAGCTGCGGTACAGGAACCGGCTGATTAAGAGCTTTTCGTTCACGCTGTCCTCCAAGGCGAGACTTCATGCCGTCCCTGTCGGGGCCGCTACCGTGACAAAGAAGGTGGAGGGCCGCGGGAAGCGGCACGAAATAACGTTCGGCGGGTCCTTCGTCATGCAGGTAAAATCGAAAGGTGCCGGGCCTCTACCGAAGGACCGCACGTTGCCGCCGCGGCTCTTTGTGTCGAAAAGGGACATGCAATCGCTTTTTTACGCGGCTGAGGAGGGATCAAAAGCATACGTTCTGCAATAGGACGATCGCTTGCCGTCTTGAGCGATCGATATCTGAAAAAAAGTCTGAGTCAAGTGTCGTAAAAATACCGCTAAAAGGAGAGCATTACATGAAAAAGTATCTGTTGCGCACCCTGATATGTGCCGTCTGTATGATCGCTATTGCCCACGCTGCCTCTGCCGCACCCCCCAAGGATGCCGTGCTGAAGCCGCCGGCGCATCCCGCAGCTCAAGCCGGGACGGAGGAGGCCGGCCTTTCCGGAAAGGTCGTGGAGACCATGAATACCGGCGGGTACACGTACCTTCGCATAGAAAAGAAGGGAAAGAAAACCTGGGCCGCCGTACCGGAAATGAAGGTGACCGTGGGTCAGAAGATTTCCCTTGCCCCCGGCCAGGAGATGAGCGATTTTACCAGCAAGACCCTGAACAGAACGTTTGACAGGATCATCTTCTCGTCCGGCCCGGTTGCCGCCGCGGCGGGAACAAAGGAAGCGAAGACCGACAATGCCTCGGCAGGCGGTAAAGGCGCGATCGTCACGCCCGCGGAAACGGTCGCGGTGGGCAAGGCCGAGGGGCCCGATGCGTACACCGTCGCCGAGATCTATGCCGGGAAATCCAAGCTCAACAAAAAGACCGTCAAGGTGCGGGGCAAGGTGGTGAAGGTCTCGGCGGGCATCATGGGAAAGAACTGGGTACATCTTCAGGACGGCAGCGGCGATTCAGGAAAGGGGACCCATAACCTGGTCATGACGACCCAGGACCTTCCGAACAAAGATGACGTCGTGACGATGAGCGGAACGCTGTATGAGGACAAGGACTTCGGCGCCGGATACAAGTATGCCGTTATCGTGGAAGAGGCGTCGATCCTGAAGAAGTGATCCCGTGGTCCCGTTTCAACGGGACGGGGTGTCGTGTTATCGTTATCAAAGGGGCCTCCCCGACACTGTCGGGGAGAGCTTCACTTTCACGGAGGTGAGTCATGGTGAGCTCGATCCTGAAACTCCTGAAGGTCCTGAATTCCGAGGCAGAGCCCGGCCAGATAAGCCTGGCCCTGTGCTTCGGCATGATCGCGGGCTTTCTGCCCTTTTTCAGTATTGCCAATCTCGTCATCCTCCTCATTGTCTTTCTGGTCAGGATGAATCTCTCGGCCTTTTTTCTGGCCACGGCCTTTTTCTCCGGTGTCGCCTACGTCCTGGACCCAATCTTCCACCGCATCGGACTTGCTGTGCTGGCCGCCTCGCCGCTCCAGGGGCTTTGGACGGCAATGTATAACTCGACGTTCTGGCGCCTCCAGAAGTTCAACAATTCCGTGGTCATGGGGAGCTTTCTTTTCTCTCTCGCGGCATTCGCCCCTGCCGTCGTTCTTTTCAACTTCCTGGTCCGAAAATACCGCGAGCGGGTCCTGACCTGGATAAAGAGAACGAAGATCGTTCAGACGCTGACGGCATCGAGATGGTACGAGATGTACCGGTCGCTGTCGTGACACGGACAAGCTGAAGACGGGGCAGGCCGAATCATATTTGCCACGAAGACACTAAGACACAGAGTAAGACTGAATACTTATAGTCCATAAACCGCGAATCTAATCAAGCATTTCTTCGTGCCTTCGAGCCTTCGTGGCCGATTTGTTTTTTTCACTAAGGAGGATAATCATGAAAAAATGGATCCGCTGGCAGGGCCTGGTCGGTTTTGTATCCGTCATTCTCATCATCGCGATCTTCTGGTTTTTCCTTCTCGACATGCTCGTGAGACGCGGCATCGAGGCGGCGGGCACGCGCCTCGCGGGCGCAAAAGTGGAGCTTGCCCAGGCCGACGTGTCCCTGTTCCCCCTGGGCATGACCCTTGCGGGTCTCCGGGTCACGGACAAGGAAGCGCCCATGACGAACGCCGTCGAGGTCTCGCGCATCTCCTTTACCGTAGACGGCCTGAATATCCTGCGCCGGAAGGTGATCATCGAAAAGATGGCGGCCGAGGGCTTCCAGTTCGGCACCCCGCGCAAAACGTCTGGCGCCGTATCCAGGCCTGAGAAAAAACCGAGCGCTTCGAAAAGCACTTCATTCCAGCTTCCCTCGTTCGAAAAGCCGGACGTGAAGAAGATCCTGAAGGACGAAGAGCTGGACTCGCTTCAGCAGATCGAAAGCGCCCGAACGGACATCCGGAACATGGGGTCCACGTGGAAAAAGGTGGGCGACGGGTTGCCGGACAAAAAACATATCGATGATTACAAGGCGCGCATCGAAAAGCTGAAGAAGGCAAAGCCGGCCGATCTGAGACAGCAGCTTGCCGAGACTGCGGCCGTCAAAAAAGACATTGAGCGCGATCTTGACACGATCAGGAAAGCGAAAGAGACCTTTAATGCCGATCTTGCTTCGGCAAAGATAGCCATAGCAAAGGCCGAAAAGGCCCCTCAGGAGGACGTCCGGCGGATCATGGACAAGTACGGCATGTCTTCCGCGGGGCTCCAGAACATGAGCAAGGTGCTCTTTGGCGATAAGATCAACACGTGGGTGAGGCGGGGCGTTCTCTGGTACGGGCGGCTCCAGCCGATGCTTGCGCGTCCCCGGGAAAAGAAAGGCACGGCCGGGGCGGCGAAGCCCGCGCGGGGCAAGGGCGTTGACGTGCGATTCAAGGAATATCGTCCGCTGCCCGACTTTCTGATCCGGACGGTCAACGCCTCGCTCCTGCCGAAGGCGGGGATTTTCTCCGGAAAGATCAGGAACATCACGCCCGATCAGGACGTGCTCGGCGCGCCGATGACCCTGGTGTTCTCCGGCGAGGGCATGCAGGACGTCCGGTCCGCAAAGCTCGACGGCGTCTTCAATCACGTCCGGCCTTCGAAGCCGGATGACAGGATGACCCTGGTTGTGCAGGGTTACCGTGCGATGGATGCGGTGCTCTCGGAGAACGAGAAATTGCCTGTTTCTCTCAAGGAAGGTCTGGTCGACCTGAAGGTAGACGGCGTGTCCCGCGGCGAAAACTTTTCCGCGAAGGTAACGGCCATGGTGAGGTCCGTCAGATTCTCCTCCGGCGGAAAGGAAAACGCCAATCCCTATGCCCGCGCCATGAGCTCGGCCCTCTCGAAGGTGTCGAGTTTCACCCTCTCGGCCGATGTCGCAGGCACGTTCGAAGATTACAGCGTCCGTATCTCGTCAAATCTGGACCGGGTCCTGCAGGATGCTGTCGGCAAGCTTGTCAGGGAACAGGCGGGAAAACTGGAAAAGGAACTGCAGGCGGCGATCGCGGGGAAGACCGGCGGGGCGCTCTCGGACTTAAAGAAGAATTACAGCGCTCTTGAAGCTACGGGCGGCTCGTTGACAGGCAGGCAGAACCAGCTCAACGACCTGCTCAAGAACGCGGTCAAATCCGGTCTTCCGGAAAAGCTCAAGCTG
>DATDRO010000030.1:0-6879 GCA_035291685.1 Nitrospirota bacterium
CAAAGAGTTTGGCCTCAAGCTGAAAGACAGTAGCTTTGTAAGCCTGATCTCTGTTCGCGATGAGGACGAAGATCGGGCTTGGGAGATATTCCTGAGATATAAAGATCAGGATTTCAGCTACACCGACTGCACCAGCTTTGCAGTCATGGAGCGGCTGAAGCTTGATGCCGCCTTCTCCTTTGATCAGCATTTCAAGGCCATGAAGTTTCATGTCGTGCCGGGGTTGTAAAGAATAATTGATTTCTGTTGTCCGTTTTCCGGAGGCTTTTCATGCGTTATTCCCATCTCTTTATTCCCACCTTGAAAGAAGCGCCTGGCGATGCCGAGGCGGTCTCGCACAAGCTCATGGTGCGCGCAGGCTACGTGCGGCAGCTCGCGGCCGGGCTTTATATCTATCTTCCGCTCGGCATACGGGTGATGGAGAAGATCAACCGGATCATCCGCGAGGAGATGAACGCCATCGGCGGACAGGAGGTGACCATGCCGGTGCTCAATCCCGCGGAGCTCTGGCAGCAGACAGGCAGGTGGGACACCATCGGCGACGAGATGTTCCGGTTGAAAGACCGCGGCGGCCGCGACATGTGCATGGCAATGACGCACGAGGAGACCATGACCTGGCTTGCCGCGCACGACATCCGTTCCTACCGCGACCTGCCGCAGATCTGGTACCAGCTCCAGACCAAGCTCCGCGACGAGGCGCGGCCCAAAAGCGGCGTGCTCCGTACACGCGAGTTCGTGATGAAGGACTCTTACAGCTTCGACCGTGACGAGGCCGGTCTTGATAAATCGTACCAGATCCATCTTGAAGCATACAAAAAAATGTATTCCCGCTGCGGCCTGAAGTTCTATGTGGTTCAGAGCGACACGGGCATGATGGGCGGGAGCATGGCCCATGAATTTATGGCGCCCTCTCCGGCGGGAGAGGACGAGGTGGCCTTGTGCGACGCCTGCGGATACGCGGCAAACGTGGAACTTGCCGGATCAGTTCCGAAGACGCCGAAATTCGCCGATGAAAAGAACGAAGAGGTTTCCACGCCGGAGAAAAGGACGATCGATGAAGTCACCCGATTCCTGAAGGTCACGCCCGATCTCCTTCTCAAATCCATTCTCGTGATCAGCGACAAGGAGCCGGTGCTCGCGCTGGTGCGCGGAGACCAGACCCTGCATGAGAAAAAACTGATGAAGATCATCGGCCCGCACCGTCCCGCGCAGAAGGAGGAAGTGAAGGAGGTCCTCGGCGTGCCCGCGGGGTTCATCGGCCCCATGGGGCATACGGTCAGAAAGATCGCGGATACCTCTCTTCAGGAAGGCCTCTACATTGCCGGCGCGAACAAGGAAGGCTTTCATGTAAAAGGCGTGAAAGCGGGCCGGGACTTCGAGGCCGAGTTCTCGGACATCCACCTCGCGGCGGTGGGCGACTCGTGCGTTCAGTGCGGCAAGCCGCTCCGCATCGAGCGGGTGATCGAGGTTGGCAATATCTTCAAGCTCGGCACGAAGTATTCCGTCCCGCTCAAGGCGAATTATCTCGACGAAAGCGGCAATGAGAAGCCGATCATCATGGGCAGCTACGGCATCGGCCCGGCGCGGATAGCGGCCGCCGCCGTCGAACAGGGAAACGATGAGAACGGCATCATCTGGCCGCTTGCGATAGCTCCCTATCAGGCGCTCATTGTGCCGGTAAATGTTAAAGACGAAAAAATCATGGACGCCGCGGAAGAGATCTACGCCGCGCTCGAGGAAAAAGGTTTTGAGGTCCTTCTTGACGACCGCGACGAGCGGGCCGGCGTCAAATTCAAGGACGCCGACCTCATCGGCATCCCGCACCGCGTTATCATCGGGGAGAAAAATCTGAAAGAAGGCGCCGTGGAACTGAAAGAGCGGAAGACCGGTTCCACGGAGAAGGTCCCGCTCGCTGAGGCGGTGGACAGGGTCGCGAAGAAGCTGATATTCGGGCAATGATCTCAGGGCGCGCCCATGCGACCGGACGGTGCGATGGGACGCGGGGCGGGGGCGGAAAAAAGAATTTTCCTGCCTCTGGCAGATATTTGTGGTCACCGAGCGGACCGGCAGCAAATAAAACTTGAATTTTTGTTATAAAGTGCCTATACTTTGGCTTTACGGAGGATGCGGACTATGGAAGAAATCGTTAAGCTGGGCCTGACTCCTCAGCAGACCGCGGAGATCAAAAAACAGATAGGATTTGAGCTTCGCGAGATTTTTTTGAGCAAGCGGTCGTTGAATAAGCTCAGGGTCTTCAGGCTTCGCCTCAACGAAGACCAGCAGCAGGTCCTTGAAGACAGGTGGGGACAGAAGGTAAGGGAGCTTACCGTGACCCGCTCAGTGGCCACGAGAATACTCTGACGGCGACGAACGCTCATTTTCTCTTTTTCTTTATCCCGCGAGCGCTCTGCGGCCGTTTGTGCATCTCATGAACGAAAGGAGGTGACCCTTGATGAAAAAATTCTTTATAATGACGTTGGCAATGGTGTTTGCGGCAGCAGTTGCCCTTGTCGGCTGTGAGAAAAAAGCGCAGCCCCCGAAGCCGGCTGAGCAGCCTGCCATGGCGCCCGTTGCTCCGGCACCGCCACCCGCTCCGGCACCCGTGCCTGCAAAGCCTGCAAAACCGGCAAAGAAGTAGTTTTTATGTGCTCAGTCCTGGTATCGTCAAAGCACGGCCCCCCTTGCGGGGGCCTTTTATTTGGATATTGTGGCAGTGCATCACGTACGGCGTACATTTATATAAACGTTTCCCTGTTTCCCGCGTGAAGGCGCATGCTGAACGGGCGACGCGGATTCATAACTAAAATCCTATGACACGACTCACCATAGATCTCCTCTGCGAGATCCTGCTCAAGACCGGGAAGCTTTCTCCGGAGCAGGCCAGAGAAATAAAAATGAAACAGGATGTGCAGAGGATGAAGCTCCTCAAGGCCAGGGGAGAGACCCTGCACCGCGGCCGGATGCACATAGAAGAAGAGATCTCCGCCATTGAAGTGGCCGCCTCGCTCAATATTGAGATCCCCGGCGCTCCCGGCCAGTTCCTTTCTGAAGATGTGATCACGGAAGCGGTGGCGAAGCACGCCGGCCTGCCTTTTAAGAAAATCGACCCCCTGAAATTGAATCCCGATGTGGCCACGCAGATCCTTTCGAGGGCGTTCGCCAGGAGGTGCGTCGCGGTGCCTCTTGAGCGGGAGGACGACAGGCTTACCCTCGCCGTGGCGGACCCCTATAATGGAGAGGTCATCGAGAACATCGAGAGGATGGGGTACAAGGTCACGCGGGTCGTTTCTCCCAAAACGGACATTCTCAAGATCATCACCGAATTTTACGGGTTCCGCTCCTCCGTATCGGCGGCAGCGAAGGAAATGTCCTCCGAGGTCGATCTCGGCAACCTGGAACAGTTCGTCAAGATGAAGTCCGTGACCGATATCGAGGCCACGGACAAGCACGTTGTGAACGCCGTCGAGTTCCTGTTGCGCTATGCCTTTGACCAGCGGGCGAGCGACATCCACGTTGAGCCGAAGCGTGACGCGAGCGAGGTGCGGCTCAGGATCGACGGCATGCTCCACACCATCCACCGGATACCGAAGGCCGTCCACCCCGCGATCGTGTCGAGGATCAAGATGCTCTCCCGCATGGACATCGCCGAAAAACGCCGGCCCCAGGACGGAAGGATCAAGACCGAACATAAGGGCCGCGAAGTGGAGCTCCGCGTGTCCACCATGCCGGTCGCGTTCGGGGAAAAAGTGGTGATAAGAATTTTCGACCCGGACATCCTTCTCCAGGACCTCGAGGAGCTGGGGTTTGCGCCGAGAGAGTACGAGCTGTTCCGTTCGTTCATCTCGCGGCCGCACGGGATCATCCTCGTGACCGGTCCGACGGGCAGCGGCAAGACGACGACGCTCTACTCAGCGCTCAAGGCGGTCGCTCTTTCCGAAGTGAACGTGGTGACCATCGAAGACCCCATAGAAATGGTCTACGACGGGTTCAACCAGGTGAGCGTCCAGCAGCAGGTCGGCGTCACCTTCGGCAGCATGCTCCGGACGGTGCTTCGCCAGGACCCGGACATCATCATGGTGGGAGAGATCCGCGACATCGAGGCCGCTGAAAATGCCATTCAGGCTGCGCTCACCGGCCACCTTGTTTTTTCGACGCTCCACACGAACGACGCGCCGAGCTCGATCACGAGGCTCCAGGACCTTGGCGTGCCCCCGTACCTCATCTCCTCGACGGTCATCGGGATCATGGCCCAAAGACTGGTGAGGAAGATATGCAAGTTCTGTGAGAAGTCCTATGAACTGCTTCCTGAAGAGGCGCAGACCGTCGGGCTCGCCTCGGACAAACACAAGAAGGTGGTCGTAAAGTACGGCGAGGGCTGCCCCCAGTGCAGGGGCACCGGCTACAAGGGAAGAACGGGGATCTTTGAGGTCATGGAAATGAATGAAAAGATCCGGGACCTCCTGGGGGGGCAGGCGGACGCAGAGCGCATCAAGAAGGCGGCGGTTGCCGACGGCATGGTTGTCCTGCGAGAGTCCGCCGTCCAGAAGATGCTCAAGGGCGAGACCACCTTTGACGAAGTGATCAGGGTGACGGGGGAGAAGGCGTAGAGAATGCGAAATGCAAAATTTAAAAACCGGCGGCAGGCGCACTTTTTCATTTTGCCTTTTTCATTTTGCATTTTGACTTATTGACTTACCGTACCTATGGATACCTTCATCACATACATATCGGAGCACTGGCCGCTCATCGTTCTGGCAGGGGCGAGCATCGCCTTCGCGGCTTTTTTTGCGGCCTCGGAGACGGCAATTGTGTTCTCGAACAAGACACGCCTCCACCGGCTCGCTGAGGCAGGCAATATGAGGGCAAAGACGGCGCTGCGGCTTACGACCGGACGGGACCGCCTTCACAGCGCGCTCCTTGTGGCGGAGAATTTTTTTATCGTTCTCGCGGTGACCCTGTGCGCGGTCGTGACCGTCCACGTGTTTCCCGGGACGCCTCTGGCGGTGGCGGTTACCGCGGTTTTCATGAGCATCATGGTCGTGCTCTTTGCGAAGCTTGCTTCCAAAGGGATCGCCTTCCGGAACCCGGACCGCCTGGCGCTCGTCGTGGCCTACCCCATGCTCTTTCTCACGAGACTGCTTTCTCCTCTTGCCCGCGTGATCGGCGCCGCGGCGGACCTTGTTGCCGGTCCCACATCGCCGCGGGGCATATCATGCACGACCGTCGTGACCGAAGAAGACATCAAGGCCATGATCAATCTTGGAGGCGAGGAGGGCTCGCTCAAGGAGGAAGAGAAGACGCTTCTCCACAAGGTGTTTGAATTCGGCGATACCGTGGCCTCCGAATCCATGCGGCCGAGGACCGAGATGGTGAGCGTGGCCTCGGACGCAACCATCCAGGCAATGCTCGGTCTCGTGTCCGAGCACGGGTATTCCCGCTACCCGGTGATCGAGAACACGGTCGACACGGTCATCGGCATTCTCTACGTCAAGGATATCCTTGTCGCCATGTCGGCGGGAGAGATCAAGCGCGAAGACAGCATCCGGCGCTTCATCAGGCCGGCGAACTTCATTCCGGAAAACAAGCGATTGAGCGAGCTTTTGTCCGAGATGCAGCGGGAGAAATTCCAGATCGCCATCGTCATTGATGAATTCGGCGGCACGGCGGGCCTGGTGACGCTTGAGGACCTGATCGAAGAGATCGTCGGCAGTATTCACGATGAACTGGAAACGGAAGAGAAGGAGGTCGAGATCGTCGATGAAAAAAATATCGTCGTCTCGGGCCAGTCCGCTCTCGGTGAAGTGAATGATCTGCTCGGCACGCGCCTTCAGTCAAATGATTTCAACACGATCGGCGGTTTTGTCTTCGGGCTCTTCGGCAGAATGCCGAAGGTGGGCGAGCAGCTTAAATACAAGGACATCAAGTTCGAGATCCTCGAGCTCGAAGAACGAAAGATCGGCAAGATCAAGATCACGAAACTTTAAGAGAGCATAGAGCAAAGGGCATAGAGCATAGAAAATCAGCATAGGGCATGGAGCATGGGGCATAGGGCTTAAATTTTTTACACCATGCTCTCTGCTCTATGCGGTGTTGTCTATTCCCTCTGCTCCATGCGATATGCCTATGACGGAGGGGGACAGGATGCGGAAAAAAGTAACGGTAGTGGGCGCGGGCAATGTGGGGGCGACCGTGGCACAGCGGATCGTCGAGGCGGACCTCGCGGACGTGGTTCTTGTTGATATAACGGAAGGGATGCCGCAAGGCAAGGCGCTCGATCTCATGGAGGCCGGGCCGGTGATGGTGTATAATGCGGCTATTACCGGAACAAACACGTATGAAGATACCGCGGGTTCTGATATAATAGTCATCACCGCCGGAATAGCGAGAAAGCCGGGGCAGAGCCGCGAGGCCCTGCTCGATGTGAACGCGGATGTCGTCAAGAAAGTCTCCGCGGCCGCGGCGCAGCGTTCTCCGAATGCCGTCATGATCGTGGTCACGAACCCCATGGACATCATGACGTTTGTGGCCATGAAGACGAGCGGATTTCCGCGGGAACGGGTCCTCGGCATGGGAGGGGCGCTCGATTCCTCGCGGTTCAGGACGTTCATTGCCATGGAACTCGGCGTCTCCGTGGAAAATGTCCACGCGACGGTGATCGGCGGGCACGGAGACGCCATGGTCCCGCTTCCGCGGTATTCCACGGTGGCCGGCATTCCCATCACGGAACTGATGAGCAAGAGCCAGATCGACCGCCTCGTCGAGCGCACCCGGAACGGCGGCGCGGAGGTTGTCGGGCTGATCAAGACCAGCAGCGCGTTCTACGCCACGTCGGCGGGAACGTTTGATATGGTCGCGGCGGTGGTCCGGGATAAAAAGAAG
>DATDRO010000031.1:0-3869 GCA_035291685.1 Nitrospirota bacterium
TGCTCGCTCAGAATGTTCAGGCATTTTTCAGGTCGTGACATTCACCGCACAATGCCTGAACATTCTGAGCGAGCAGGGAGGGCTCCGCTGAAAAATGAGGCCGATGACATCTCTGGCAATCCCTCAAAGCCGGCGGATGCGCCCTTTCCTTCTCCATTCTTGTCCTGATGTCTTTATGACAGGTGAGGCATACCTCAGGTGATTCCGCCAGAAGAAGACCTTTCACTTTTGACGTATGCGGGCTGTGACACTTTGTGCATTCGGCTGACGCCGCCGGAGCGTGTTTGCTTTTGCCGGTCTGTATCCCTTTATTCAGGTCCCCATGGCACTGAAAACAGAGTTTGTCCTGTTTCCTGACGATCATCCCCGCGGCATCGCTTCCATGGGCATCGTGACAGGCGAGGCACATCCCGTCCTTGAAAGGCGAATGTTGAAGGCCGCCGGTTATTGTTTTCATGAGATCGCCGTGGCACCCGCTGCAGAGACCTGGGCCGGCCGATTTCAGGAGTTTCTTTTCGTCCGACCCATGCGGGGCATGGCATGCCGTGCACGCGCCATCGAGCACCGGTCTATGGGTATATGCCTTCATGAACCTTGTCTCAGCGTCGGTGTGGCAAGTAAAGCAGATCTTGTCCGTCCTGTCCCTCATCATACCCGCGAAATTCGAGCCGTGCGGGTCATGGCATGTGCTGCACATCTCCTGGGCAAAAGGCGCGTGGACATCCGTGCTTTTCCTGGCGCTTCGTGTCTTTGTATGGCAGGAAAAACAGAGGTCCCCGCCTTTCGCCGTAAGGAGGCCTGCGTTCTTCGCGGCGTGGGGAGCATGACAGGAAAGGCATCCCTTGCCGCCCGTAACAGCGGCATGGCCCGCTGCCACCCTGGCCTCTTTATCAGTATGACAGCCGAAGCAAAGTTTGTTGCCGTCCTGAGCAAGCAGTTTCGGGTTTGCTGAAGCGTGAGGACCATGGCAGGAAAGGCACATCCCGTCCTTGAACGGCGCATGCTCGATACTCCCGCCGGACTTGATGGCCGATTCGTCGTGGCACATGATGCAGAGCTTTCCTCCGCTCTGAACGGTTTCGAAAGGTTTCGGCGAGGCAGGAGGGTTATGGCACGCGTCACAGCTCCCCGCAGCGACAGGATTATGGACGCTCGTTTTAAGGAGCTTTGGCTGAGATGAGGAATGGGGGTCATGACAGAGGGAACAGGATTTCGTTTCCACCGGATACCCTCCGTGCGACTTCTTGAACGATACCGCCCCCTTATCGTGACAGGAAAGACAGAGAGGCGTTTCCGCCGTTACCAGCAGATTGCGCTGATCAGAACTGTGGGAAAGATGGCACGTTCTGCAGCCCCCTGTCTGGAGGGCCTTATGCACGACTTTTTTCTCATAGGCCCCTCTCGTATGGCACTGATAACAGACCTCGTTGCCTTCACTGGAGAGCAGGTGCGGCGCCTGAGACGCGTGAGGATTATGGCAAAGGGTGCACTTCCCCGTTTTGAGCGCCGTATGCACGCTCGGCTTGTTCATTCCGATCTTTTCTTTGCCGTGGCACGCGAAGCAGAGGTCGTTTCCTTCTTTTTTCAGGATCAGTTTCGGGATGATCCCGTGCCTCAGATGGCAGTCCTCGCATTTCTTCTCCTTGACCACCGGATGCACGTCTTTCATCGAGAAGTACTTGCTTGCGAACTTGGTGTGGCAGTCGAGACACTCTTTCCGGGCGAATTTTTTCTGCGCCAGCGCGGTATCGCCGGTCACCGAGAGAACCGCCCCGCACAGAAAAAAGACAAGCCCTGCTATGAGCGTTCTTCGATTTATAGAGGTGTTACCCATGGTTCTCCTTTTGGATATTCAATGAGTCATTTACCGTAACTACTCAGATGCTCAGGTCAGTCGTGAGCAATAAGCGCTGTAAGCGTGCCGGGTACAGATGCTTTACCGACGCAGGCGCTGCGGGCAAAAGTACCGACTCTGCCGAATTTCAAGGACTTATAGCACGCTAAGCGATAGAGCGAGTGGCTGACCTGAGTAGTTACCATTTACCACTGTCCGGCAGATAAACCGTTACCTCAGCAACAGCCCGGAGCTTGTCAGCCCAGTCTTCCACCGCCTTCGTCAGCTTGAGATTAAAAACTTTTTTTGCCGCCGCACCTTTCACCTCATTAAAAGGTTGCAGTTGCGGAGGGACCACATCCTGAATGGAGAGCACATAAAAATGGCCTTCAGGACTCGCGTAAAGCCTGAAGTCGCCGGGGCGGGCGCCGGATAGCGTCCTGCGCACATCATCGGGAAAATCCTTTACCGTCACGATGGCGCCTTCAAAAGGCAGGAGCCCAGGCGTGTTCTTGTCCACCTGCCCCTCGGTATTGGTCTTCATCCAGTTAACGTCCGTTCCCTTTCTCAATTTATCCAGCGCGGACGCCGCATCATCCTTGTTGCCGAAAACGAGGCTGCTTACCCGCATCATTTCCGGGTAGGTGTACTCGCTCCGGTGTTCATCGTAGTAGGCCTTCAGCTCTTCTTCCTTCACCTTGACATCCACGGCCACGATCTTCTGTATGAAGGTGCCGAAGAGGAGAGACTGTTCGTAATCCCTGACCCTGGTCTTGTATTTTTCCGTCTTGTCGATCCCGCGCCTCAACGCCTCCCGACTCACCAGTTTTTTATCCACGATCTCTTCGAGGGCCTCGCTCTTTTTCGTATTTATTTTTTTCGCTTCGGCGGCGCTTTCCATTCCATGATAAAATTTCCGCTGGAGATGCCCGGACAATTCCCCCACGGTCACCGGCTTCTCTCCCTTGATCTCGGCAACCACCCGCTTGTCCTTCAACAACACCGAAAACCCCTGTTTCGAAGATTCATAGTCAAGGCTCGCTATGAGCTTCTTGTTCAGCGTGACCTGTTTTTTGTACAACGATTTCCGATAGGCCTTCACGGCCTCGTCTTTTTTAGCGGCAAGAACCGCCTGACGGGCCCTGTCCTTTGACGCGGCATCGTCGGGGAACCGTACGTCTTCCACGGTCATGATCACAAAGCCCGTGTCCTTCTTTCCGGATTCTATCCTTATGACCTGACTGAGCGAACCCGCTTCCATCTTCATGACAACGTCCGCGATCTGCGGCTGAAGGTCCTTGGGCTTCTGAAACGTCCCCTCGCCGCCACCCTGCGCGGTCCCATCCTTTATCGCCCGTGCCGCGATCTCGTCAAATTTCTTTCCGCCCTTTATCTCTTCCGCCGCCTTCTTCGCGTCATCTTCTTTCTTGAACAACAACGACTTTATTTTCCACTCCTTGACAACCTCTCGATAGAGCTTCTCGACATCCTTCTCATCCGGCTTCACGTCCCTGGTGATGTCCTCCCTGAAGAGTTCCTTCAGGGCCGTCCGTGCATACGCCTCCACCGCCTCTTTTGTTTCAGGAAGCTCGTCCAGACCGATATTTCTCGCCTCCTGCACGATAAGCCGCGTATTGATCATTCGCTTCAGGATCTGTGCGTAGTCTATCCTGGCGGCCTGCTTTTTATCGTCAATCATGCCCTCATGGGAAGAAGTGAGCGCGCCATTAAGGTCTTTCAGCGTGATTTCCTCACCGTTCACAACGGCGACAGGGGCATGGGAAAAAAGCGGGGATGCGACCGGGACCTTTAACGTAATGAACGCTGCCGGCTGTTCTCCCTTCGTATCGGCCGTGCCTGTTGGGGGCTGTTTGTCGTTGGCGGCAAAGACCGGACAAGAGAGAAAAAGCAAGGTCACCACGGAAAGAATTACTCTGCTCTGCATCCTGTTCATATGACTCCTTCTTCCGAAAAATAGATATTGCCCGGTAGACCACGGCGAACAGGCAGCCCCTGAGCGCTCGCCGTGTTGAAG
>DATDRO010000032.1:0-5666 GCA_035291685.1 Nitrospirota bacterium
AATGTGATCGGCAACACCGTTCTCGCGGAAGCGGTGCGCAAGGCGCGGGAAAACGTGCGGGAGGGAGAATCGATCGCGGAGCCGCTGAGGCGGAGCGGCCTGTTCCCGCCGTTCGTGGTCCAGATGGTCTCGGTGGGCGAAAAGAGCGGAGAACTGGAGAAGATGCTGCTCAAGATATCCGATTCGTTCGACCGTATCGTGGAGACGCGCATCACGGCACTGATGTCTCTCCTGGAGCCTATAATCATCCTCGTGATGGGAGTGATCGTCGGATTCATCGTGATCGCCATCATGCTGCCCATCCTCGAGATGAGTTCGGGGGTGAGATGATAACGGTCAGAATAAGGTTGAGGATGAGGTTAAGACTGGTAAACCTCAACCTTGACCTCGACCTGATTTAATTTTAGGAGGTTGTTATGAAAAATCATAGAGGATTCACCCTTATTGAGATCATGGTCGTTGTCATCATCCTCGGTCTGCTCGCGGGCCTCGTGCTGCCCAAGATCATGGGCAGCGAGGAAGAAGCGAAGATCAAGACGACCGGAGTGCAGATCAGGGCCCTTGAAAATGCGCTTGACGGTTTTAAACTCCATAATGGTTTTTATCCCACGACCGATCAGGGCCTGGAGGCCCTGATCAAAAAACCAGAAACGGGCCGCATCCCGAACAAATGGCAGGAAGGGGGTTATCTCAAGCCTGCGCGGATCCCCAAAGACCCCTGGGGCGGAGACTACCATTATGTCTCGCCCGGCAGCGAAGGCAGAGAGTATGAGATCATTTCCCACGGCCCGGACAGGGAGCCGGGCGGCGAGGGCAAGAACGCGGACATCGAGAGCTGGAAAATTGAATGAAGTGCGGAATGCGGATTTCGGAATGTGCGACTAATACCTGCCTACTGCAAATCCCCCCTCGCCCCCCTTTGGCAAAGGGGGGATGGGGGGATTCGTTCCCTATTCCGCACTCTGCACTCCGCACTCCGAACTCGACGGGCTTCACCCTCATCGAACTTGTGGTGGTGATCGTGGTGCTCGGTATTATGGTCGCGCTCGTCATTCCGCGGCTCGGGGAGCTCGGCGAGGCGAACCTGAAGCGGAGCGCCAGGCATATAACCGGCATGGTCCGCTTTCTCCGGGACGACGCGCAGGCAAAGAAAACAGTGTACCGGTTGAAGTTCGACATCCAGGGCGGGCGATACTGGGCAGAGGCGCTGACCACGGCATCAGACCAGGCCGTGGAATTTAAGCGCTTGCAGTCCGTGATGGTGAACGAGGGAAGCCTTTCCGGCCAGACCACTTTTAAAGACGTTAAGACCGGCAGCCATCCCGATGATCCCTATGTTCTTTTTACGCCTGACGGGTGGGTTGAAAAGTCATTTATTCATCTTCGCGACGGGGATGGCAAAGAGTTCACGCTGATCGTTAAACCGCTTACCGGAGACACGGAACTGCGCGAAGGGTATGTGGAGGAGAGATGATGCAGAGTTCGGAGTTCGGAGTTCGGAATTGAAAACGAAGCATCGGCGCTCGAACGGCTTTACTCTCCTCGAAGTGATGGTGGCCGTGGCGATCCTCGGCTTTGTGCTCGTTTCTTTGCTCGGATTGGCAAACAGGAGCGAGCAGGATGTGATGCTGGCCGAGAGAATTACCACGGCAACGCTTCTGGCTAAGCGCAAGATGACCGAGGCGCTTACAAAAAAGCCGCTCGCCGTGGCGGAAGACGAGGGAGAGTTCGAGGAAGAAGACTTCAAGGATTATACGTGGAAAAAAATTATTTCACCAACGCCCATCGCAAAACTCATGGAAGTGCGCGTCGCGGTCCTCTGGAAGGAAGGCGAGCGGCAGGAGATGGTGGAGCTGGTGAGCTATGAATAAGGCAAATGCGAAGTGCGGAATGCGGAATGCGGAATGGAATGCAATAAAAACTCCGAACTCCGAACTCCACACGCTGAACTCAAAAGGTTTTACCCTGATCGAGGTGCTTCTGGCCCTCGCGATCCTGGCCGCGGTCATGACGGCGGTCTACGCGAGCTTCTCCACGGCGAGCAGGAACGTCGAGAGCGCTGAAGCGGTGAGAGATGAGACGGACCTTGCCCGGACATTGATCGTGAGGCTTTCTGATGACATAGCAAATGCGTATTACAATTCGACCATGAGCGGAACAACTATCTTTTACGGTAAAAAAGAAGAAGCGGGAACCGGGAACGACAGGCGCAGGCTTGACAGCATATCCATGACCACGCTCACCAACTGGCGCAAGCCGGATTCGAAAGAGACGGACCTCTGGGAGGTCGGATATCATTTTGAAGAGACGGCGGACGGCAAGGGCCATGCGCTGTTGCGCAGGGAGAAGAGGGAGTTGAGCAAGGACATCCCGCTGCTTGAAGGCGGTGTCGACCTTGAGATCACGGACAAGGTGGAGAAACTTCAATTGCGGTATTTCAACGGATATAAATGGTCTGATGAATGGGACACCAGAAAACATTCCAGCTTGCCGCAAGCGGTGGAGATTACGCTTTCCCTTGCTGAAGAAAAGCGGTATACCACGGTGGTTGACGTTGGAAACAGGCGATAAAGCCGACATGAAACGATATGGAATATGGAACAACCGCGGTGTGGCCCTGTTGATCACGCTGCTCGTGACCGCGCTTCTGATCGCGCTGATATTCGAGTTTGCCTACGGCACAAGGGTGAGCCTGCGCGCGGCCGTGAACTTTCGCGACAGTCAGCGCGCGTATTTTTTGGCGCGATCGGGGGTTTATGCTTTTGCCAAGTATAAAGAGTTGCAGGACAGCATACCGCAAGGCGAATGGGGTGTTATACCGCTTATAAGCGCGGGGGACGTTGAGGTCAGGGTAAAGTGGGAAGACGAGAGGGGAAAGATCAATATCAAAGGGCAACTGGGCGATGCTGATACGTATGGTTGGCTCTCCGAGCTGTTCAGCAACCGGGGCGTCAACCAGAAGGTTCTTGACAGGCTGGCAGAGGAGAAGAAGCAAATTCAGCTCCTTACCGAGCTGCACCAGATAATGAGTGATGAGGAGTTCGGCAAGGTGAGTGGATATCTGACGGTATATGTATCGGGGAAATCCGTTAACGTAAACACCGCACCTGAAGAGGTACTCCGGAGCATGGGGATCAGCAATCCGTCCATCATTGCGGCACGACGCGTCGATAACCCATTCAAGACAGGGGACACCATCCCTGGAACGGCGGGTGTGCAAACACAGAGCGGGAAAAATATTACAAATTTCCTTGATATGACAAGCACTATTTATAAGGTGTATTCCTACGCTACCGTAGGCGACTACACCAAACAGATTGAGGCCGTTATCAATAAAGATTCATCTGAAGTGCTCTACTGGAGAGCGTTGTGAAGATCGTCGGCCTGAAAATAGACAAGGGCATGGTTGCGGCGTCGGTCGTGCTGAAGACGTTCCGGCAGGTGGAGCTCAAAGACTCCTTCAGCCTTCCTTTTACGACGGACGCGGAGCTCGTGGAGATCCTGAAAGAGAGATCCAGGGACTGGGCCGGCGCGAGGATCGTATCGTCGGTCCCGGGGCATTATTTCAGCCAGCGCACGATCCGTTTTCCCTTTGCCGACCATGGCCGCGTGGAAAAGGCGCTGCCCTTCGAGATCGAAGACAGCGTGCCGTTCCCCCTCGATGACGTGGTACTCGATCATGTGATTCTCGACGGGGCCGCGGGCGGGAAGAGTACCGGCGGACAGAGAGAGACGCCGGTGCTCGGGATCATGCTCCCGAAGGCGATCCTGCGGCGTCACCTCGATCTGCTCGCGAACGCCGGTCTTGACCCCCAGGTGATCGTGCCCTCGTACGTCGGGCTCCATTCCCTCTCGAAAATGATGAAAACGGAAGGGTGCACCCTCTTTGTGTGCGACCGGGATGTGTGCATGAAGAGCGGCGAAACCATAAAGGGCCTCCGAAGTTTTTCCGGCCTTCAAGCGACGGGGGGCCTCCGGCATACGCTCCAGGCGCTGGAGACCGAACACAAAGAGCGGGTGGAGAAGGCCTCGCTTCTTTGTCCGGACAGCGGCGTTCAGGCCGAACTCTCCGGGCTCGGCATCGTCGTGGAGCAGGTTGCACCGGAGTTCTCCGGGAGCAAGGCCGTTGACCCGGTGAGCCTCGGCCTTGCACTGAGCGAGCACGTGAACTTCCGCAAGGGGGAATTCACGTATCGTCCTGCCGATGAGGGGGCGCGGCGAAAAAAACGGACGCTGATCATCGCCGGCGCCGCAGCTCTCGCGCTTGCCGCGGTGAATGTCGGCGTGAAGCTCTACGTCGTGGAATCAGGCTACGGGAAGCTCGATAGAGAAATGATACAGATCTATCGGAAAACGTTTCCAAACGCCAAAATGCCGAATGATCCGCATAGGGACATGGACAGCAAACTGAAAGAGGCAAGGAAAAAGTATGGAGCGCTCAGTTCAGGCTCGTCCGCGCTCGATGTGATGAGGGCGGTGACGGAAGGCGTGCCCAAAGAAGTGCGCGTGAGCTTCCAGGAGTTTTCTCTCGAAGGAGACAGGCTGAAACTCCAGGCGGAGGCCGGGTCGTTCGAAGCCGTGGACAGGATCAAGGCGGAACTGCAGAAAGCCCCGCTCTTCAGCGATGTCATCGTCCAGGACACGCGCATGGGCGTGGAGAACAAGGTCAAGTTCCGGATGGAGATAAGGTTGAAGCAGGGGATTTAGGTCAAGGTCAAGGCTAAGGTCAAGGTTGAGGTCGAGGTTGAGGCTAAGTATTTCTCAGCCTCGACCTGAACCTTAGTCTTATAGATTGTGTCAATTCGTGGCAAAATTACTTTACTTATGAAGCTTGGATCGAAAGATAAGAGAACACTCATTATCGGCGGCGCTGCTGCGGCGGTCATTCTGTTTTACGCGCTCGTCTTCTCCCCGCTGACCGAAGACCTATCCCGGAAACGGGGTTTGATCCCGAAAAAGGAGAGGGCGCTTGCGGACATGCGTGTGCTGAGCGGGCAGTACCTCGAGCTTCAGCATCGCCTGCAGCAGGCCCAGACAGCGGCCGGACAGCGCGGACCGCTCCTTACGGAAATAGAGAATATCACGAAACGCGCGGCCCTGAGCGGCAAGATCGTGTCGCTCAAGCCGCAGGCGGGCGTGCAGACCGAAGGCTTCAAGGAGAGCATTGTCGAGATCAAGCTCGACAACGTGACGCTCTACGACATTGTGAACTATGTGCACCTGCTCGAAAAAGCGCAGCTTCGCGTCAGGAAGCTGGCTTTCAAGCCGCGTTTTGATAATCCGAAGCTCCTGAATTCGACGCTGCTCGTTTCGAGCGCGGGGTAAGTGCCGGTTTTTAACCACGGATGGACACGGATAAACACGGATAAGGGGAAAAACACAAGGACGCAACGGCGCCGGAGAAGGTCGCGAAGTTGTACATTCAGAGTTTAGGATGTACTTGGCGTCTTCGGCGTCTCGGCGTGGCCTGTGGCCATCGCCGTAAAGTTTATCAGTCTTAAGACAGTTCTTCTTGCTAAGGAAATGGTGGATAAAAAAACTCTCATCCGAAGGCTTTCCTTTGCCGCATATTTTGCGGCGGCGTTCTTCATATTCCTTCTCTTCCTTTTTCCCTATGACAGGATCAAGTCCAGGATCGAGTCGGAGGTCCGGCTCCGCACGCCTCT
>DATDRO010000033.1:0-8137 GCA_035291685.1 Nitrospirota bacterium
CCCGGATACCTCGATGTTGCAGATGCTGCTTCCTTGCTGCTGATAGTACGCCACGAGCGGCGCTGTCCGCTCCCTGAATATCTTCAGTTTTTTCTCCACCAGCTTCGGGCCATCATCTATCCGCTCTGCTCTGTCCTTGCCCGCATTATTCCTGAGACGGCAGAACACCTCTTCTGCGTTGCAATCAAGAACGATCAGCGAGTGGACCCGCGCGATCTCTTCGATGTCCTGTGCCTGCGCGAGGTGCCGCGGGATCCCATTCAAAATGAGGAGGTCGCGTTGCGTGAATCCCTTTTGTTCAAGAAAAATAGTGATGATTTTCTTCGCGAGCGGGAAATGTTCGTTCTCGAGCAGGAGGCCGCGTTCAAGAACGCCGTGGATGAAGTCGAGCTCTTCCGGGGAATAGGCGGCTGATCCCTTCCCCCCCGACACTGCAGAGCGCAGTTCCGCGCCGAAATCGAGATGAAGGCATTTCCGCCCGAACAGACCGCGTTGCTCGATAGCTTCGCCGAGTGGGCTTTTGCCTGCACCGGTAGGGCCGAGGAGCAAAACAGCGTCAATAGGGAGTGTATACGTATTTCTCATGATTTATCACGATATCAATAGATTTTATAACTACTTGGGCTGCAGGGCAAAGCTGCCAAGAATTAATAAAAACCTGTTTTTATCTGCAGATTACAGGGATTAAACAGATTGGCTCTTGGCACGAAAGTATGGGTGCTGTTGCTCCTTAACTTCCATGAATCACCGCCGAGAGGCGGATAAAACCTTTAATTCCTAATTTACCACGGAGTTTCACTGAAGCACACGGAAATAGAAAACCCAAAGAATTCACGCATTGATATATTCTTTTATCTTATCCGTGATATTCCGTGGCTTTTCCGTGGTAAATGTTTTGGTTGTTCCGGGTTTCAGTATTTTTTTGCCTCTTTTGCATTAACAAACAGCTTCTTGCCATGAGCCGCCAGATTAAACAAACCTGAATTTTGGGTTTTCTCATCTGCGTCCATATGCGAAATCTGCGGGTAGATCGCTTTCCGGGTTTTAGGGTCTTGCTTTGTACAGAGCTGCTGTATAGTTACCGGAAATGGAGAAAAATAAAAACCGGCTCTGCGATTGCCAGAACCGGTTATATTCATCAAATCAAAGTACACGAAGTTTGCTCTAAACTATACAAAGAGTGAGATCTGGCAGTCCGCGGCAATGTCCATGAACGTAGCCGCGCCGCCGAATTCAACCCCTTTGATAATGTCCTCCTGTTTTATACCCATCACGTCCATGGTCATCTGACAGGCGATAAGCTTTACGCCGCTTTCCATTGCCAGTTCCAGGAGCTGGCCGATGGTTGCCACGCCATGTTTCTTGAACATGGATTTCATCATTGAGGTTGCGATGGCCTCCATTCCCGGCAGCGCGCCGACAACCGTCGGTATCGGCATATGCATGGCGGGGTTCGCGATGGGCGACACCTTCAGCTTGTCCGCCTGGTTCTTTCTTATGATCTCCAGGCCGTAGAACGTGAAAAATATCGTCACATCCATGTCCATGGCCGCGGCCGTGGTAGCCAGGATGAGGGGCGGATATGCCATGTCCAGCGCGCCTTTGGATGCGATGATCGCCATCTTTTTCTGATTTTTGGGGGCCATGTCTGTCGGTTCTCCTTACGCGGTTTTTTTGATAAAGAATGTAAACGTGCCTGAGCCTTCTTGAACACTCAGGATCTCGTTTCCCGTTCTTTTTGCCCACGAGCTCATATCATTTTTTGAGCCCGGGTCGGTAGTATCAACCTTCAGTATCTGGCCTTTCTGTAGGGCCTCCACTGCCTTCTTTGTTTTTAAGATCGGCAACGGACAGCTCATTCCCTTGCAATCAAGCACCTGATCAGCCTTGATCTCTGCTGACATACTGTATTTCCTCCTTAAAATAACAAAGCATATTGAAACAACTGTTTGAATAATATCTTGGGGAAGGCGCAAAGTCAAGCAAAATTTTTATAGCGGCCCGGTAATTTTGTCCTCCCCCGGCGAGTTCTTGCTCGCGGCAGCGTCGAGACAAAAATACCTTGCCAGAATATTTGTCTTCTGGTATAGTCATTTTTTGTCGCTATGAAAAGAGAAAGAAAATTTGCAAGATGTGTGCTAAGTGTCAACAACTGTAGAAGCATGGAATCCAGCAAAAATGAGGATAAAAAAAGCGGATAATATGCCTCCGAGCATGACCTCAACGGGCGGAAAAAAAAGGAGAAAAACGGTTCCTAACACATGTGGATAAGCATGTTTGTAACCACAGCCGTTCTGTAGCGTTATTATGGATCAAATCAGGGTCTGGGAAGAAATACTTTTATTGATAGAAAACCGAGTTTCTAAGCAGGGTTATGACACCTGGTTCGGCCAGTCAAAGCTGCTCTCGTTTGACAGCAATAGGATGGTGGTAGAAGTTCCGAGCAAGTTTCACCGGGACTGGATCAAGGAGCATTACGGGGAGACGCTGAGCGATATCATTAAAGAAGTCACGAAAAAGGAAGAGATAGAGATAGATTTTTTCGTACCGCCGCAGCAAAAAAAGACGACCCATCAGGCCAAAGAAGAGAAAAAGGAAGAACGCGAGGAAAAGTCGCGTCATCTCGAGAGAAAGTATACCTTCAGCACGTTCGTTATCGGACCAAGCAATCAGTTTGCCCACGCCGCCGCGCGGGCGGTGGCGGACGCGCCGGGCCGTTCATATAATCCGCTGTTCATCTACAGCGGCGTCGGGCTCGGCAAGACCCACCTGCTCAATGCCATCGGTCACCATATTCAAAGCAAGGCCCCGAAAACGAAGATGGCTTACCTGTCATCCGAACAGTTCACGAACGAGTTGATCAACTCCATGAGCCACCAGAGGATGGAGGAGTTCCGTCAGAAGTACCGGCATATGGATATGCTGCTCATTGACGATATTCAATTCATTGCCGGCAAAGAACGGACACAGGAAGAGTTTTTCCATACCTTCAACACCCTCTATGAGGCGCAGAAGCAGATCGTGCTCACGAGCGACCGCCAGCCGAAAGAGATCCCCGATATCGAGGAGCGGCTCCGCTCACGGTTCGAATCCGGACTGATCTCGGACATACAGGCGCCTGACCTGGAAACGCGGATCGCCATACTCAAGAAAAAGGCCGAGTTCTGGGCCATACGTCTGCCGGACGATGTTGCCGAATTTCTCGCCACCATCATGAAGAACAACATACGGGAGCTTGAAGGCGGGCTGGTAAAGCTGGGGGCGGTGTCATCTCTTACCAATACGGAAATAACGCAGGAGATGGCAAAGAACGAGCTCAAGTATCTGATCGACAGCCGTGACAGGATCATAACCAGCGATCTCGTACAAAAGGTCGTGGCTGAATCATTTGGCGTGAAGATCTCCGACTTGAAATCGAAACGGCGCACCAAGACCGTCGTTCTGCCGAGGCAGGTCGCCATGTACCTCTGCCGGACCCTCGTCGGCTCATCGCTTCCGGAGACGGGCCAGTTCTTCGGCGGCAGGGACCACAGCACCGTGATTCATTCCTGCAGGGTGATCGATGAAAAAAAGGAAAAAGACCCGGAACTGCGGGCCAAAATAGACATGTTGATTAAGCAATTAACATCTTGAAATTAAATAGTTAAACAGCAAATAAATTTATTGCTATTTAACGGGGATTCTGATAGTATTGACCACGGTAGAGGAGGCCTCCCGTAATGAAACTGAAAATCAAGAAAGAGGAAATCCTGAAAGGGTTGCAGAGGATCCAGGGCGTTGTCGAGAAGAAGAACACGATGCCCATTCTCTCCAATATGCTCTTTACCGCGGAGGGTAGCGGCGTCCAGATCGTCGCCACTGACCTCGAGATCGGCTTGCGCGGCCATTATGCGGCGGAGGTCGAGAAACCCGGCGCCGTCGTCGTGTCCGCGAAGAAGATGTATGAGATCGTCAGGGAACTTCCCGATGAGAATATCCGGATAGAGACCGAGGAGGGGAACTGGGTGAGGGTCCTCTCGGGGCAAGCGCAGTTCAAGCTTGTCGGTCTGCCCAAGGAAGAGTATCCGTCGCTTCCGGATGTGGCCGAAGAAGGCATGATCACCATCGAGGGCGCGACCCTGAGGGACATGATCAAAAAGACGCTCTATTCCGTCGGCGAGAACGACACGCGGTATGTGCTGAACGGGCTGTTCGTTCATATGTCTCCCGTCAAGAACGGTCTCACGATCCGCATGGTCGGCACGGACGGCCACCGGCTCTCCCTGATAGACCGCGTTGTGGATGCGAAGCACAAGGAAGAGAGCATGATCATTCCGAAAAAGGCGATGCTGGAGCTCCGGAGGCTGCTCGAAGAGGACCCGTCGACCGGCGAGCTGCGGGTGGGCTTCGGAAAGAACCACGCCCTGTTCAAACGGGACGGGCTGATGATGGTATCCAAGCTCATTGACGGCAACTACCCGAACTATCTTCAGGTCGTGCCGACGCAAAACACGAAAAAGGTCACGGTCTCCCGGGAGATGATCACCCACGCCGTCAGGCGGGTCTCCATCCTTTCGAAGGAAAAGACCAACGCCGTTAAACTGCAGCTCGAAAAAAACCGGCTGGTCCTCTCAACGAACAACCCCGAGGTCGGCGAGGCGAACGAAGAGCTCACGGTGGATTATAAAGGCGACGCGCTTGCCATCGGGTTCAATTCGCGCTATTTGATGGATGTCCTTACCGCCATGGACAAGGAAACGATACGGCTGGAGCTCAACGACCCGTTAAGCCCGTGCCTGATCATGGAAGAGGGCGACGAGAATTACAAGTGTGTCGTCATGCCCATGAGGGTTTAATAACCAAATCCCAAGCATCAAATGACAAACAAATTTCAATGACCAAGCACCAATAATCAAATAAATTCCAATAACCAAATTCCAGGCATCAAGCTGTTTGGTTATTGAGATTTGGTCATTGGTGATTATTTGTAATTTGGGATTTGAAATTTGTAATTTGTATTTGCAGTGAGGGATTGTACCGCGTCCTGCGGACATATCCCTCTTTTTGCGAGAAGCGAATGGGCAGCTGCTCAGCTATTCGTTCGGCGCAAAGCGCGCCTTCGCTCCATGACTGACCTGAGTAGCGGGGTATTTACGCGAATGGAATATACGGCAGACAGCATAAAGGTGCTCGAGGGGCTTGAGGCGGTCCGTAAGCGTCCCGCGATGTACATTGGCAGCACCGGGAGCGTCGGGCTTCACCACCTGGTCTACGAGATCGTGGATAACAGCGTGGACGAGGCCATGGCAGGCTTCTGTAAAAACATCGACGTCATCATCCATATTGACAACAGCGTCACCACGATCGACGACGGCCGCGGCATCCCCACGGAGATGCACAGCGTGCAGAAGCGATCTGCCGCCGAGGTCGCCCTGACCGTGCTCCACGCCGGCGGCAAGTTCGACGGCGAGGCCTACAAGGTGTCGGGCGGTCTCCACGGCGTGGGTGTTTCCGTGGTGAACGCGCTGTCCGAATGGCTCGACCTCGAGATCAAGCAGAACGGGAAGGTGTTTCAGCAGCGGTACGAGCGCGGCCATCCTCTCGCTCCGCTTGCGGTAGCCGGGACGACGACGGCCACCGGCACCAAGGTCACCTTCAAGCCGGACTTCCAGATCTTCGAGGACCGCGAATACAGCTACGACATCCTCTCGCAGCGGCTCCGGGAGCTCGCGTTCCTGAACCGGGGGCTCAAGATCTCGATCCAGGACGAACGATCGGGCAAGAAGCAGACCTTTTTCTACGAAGGCGGCATTGTCTCGTTCATCGAGTACTTGAACAAGAACAAGACCTCCCTGCACCCCAAGCCCATCTATCTCTCCAAAGAGCGGGACGGCATCTTCGTTGAGATCGCGTTCCAGTACAACGACAGCTACGTGGAGCAGGTCTTTGCCTTTGCGAACAACATCAACACTCAGGAGGGCGGCACCCACCTCGTGGGGTTCAAAGCGGCCCTCACGCGCACGGTGAACGCGTACGCGGTCTCGAGCGGTCTGCTCAAGAACGGCGCCGAGGCGCTTTCCGGCGAGGACGTACGCGAAGGCCTGACCGCGGTCGTGAGCGTGCGCCTGCAAAACCCGCAATTTGAAGGCCAGACCAAGACCAAGCTCGGCAACAGCGAGGTCAAGGGCATTGTCGAGGCCATGGTGAACGACACCCTTGGAGCGTATCTCGAGGAGAACCCGCTGGTTGCCCGCAAGGTTGCCGAGAAAGGTCTCAACGCGGCGCGCGCTCGCGAGGCGGCACGGAAGGCGCGTGAGCTTACCCGTCGCAAAGGAGTTCTTGACTCGACGTCGCTGCCGGGCAAACTCGCCGACTGCCAGGAGAAGGACCCCGCGCTCTCCGAGATCTTTATCGTGGAGGGAGATTCGGCAGGAGGTTCGGCCAAGCAGGGCAGGGACCGGAAGAACCAGGCCATTCTGCCGCTCAAGGGCAAGATCCTGAACGTGGAAAAGGCGCGCTTCGACAAGATGCTCTCGAGCGACGAGATCAAGGTCCTGATCACCGCGCTCGGCGCCGGCATCGGGCCCGAAGAGTTCAACATCGCCAAGCTTCGTTATCATAAGATCGTGATCATGACGGACGCGGACGTGGACGGCGCGCACATCCGGACCCTGCTGCTCACGTTCTTCTACCGCCAGATGGTGCAGATCATCGAGCGAGGGTATTTGTATATCGCGCAGCCGCCACTCTTTAAAGTAAAGCGCGGGAAGACCGAGCGCTATATTAAAGACGACTCGCGCATGGAAGATTTTCTCCTTGACCTGGCAGCAGAGGACATGGAGCTTTATTCCCCGGAGCAGGGCGGCTATCTCACGGGCGAACGGCTCATATCCACGTTAAAAAAGCTTGTGCAGTTCGAGAAGACGCTCGACAAGTTCCGCCGGAAGCGGCTCGACGTCATGGTGCTGCGGGCGCTCCTGCTCGACAAGATGTTCACCAAGGCGTCTCTGAAAGAAGAGGGCAAGCTCAAAGCCCTGGCCCTCGCGGTGGAGGAGTATCTCAAGAAGTTCCATCCCAAGACCACGACCGAGTGGGCGATCGAGCAGGACGAGGAGCACCACGCCTTGCGGCTCCGGTTCGATACGAAATACGACGCCGTGCACTCGAGCATCATTATTGATGAAAACTTCGTGACCACCCCCGAGTTCCGGGAGCTTCAGAGCCTCTCGCCTGCCCTGCTCGGGCTCGACGGGCCGGCATACAAGGTCCGCGAAAAGGGCGATGAGCAGAACTTCAGCGACACGGGCAAGCTTGTTCACTATGTGCTCGATCTCGGCAAGAAGGGGCTCGCGATCCAGCGCTATAAAGGCCTGGGCGAGATGAATCCCGATCAGCTCTGGCAAACGACCATGGACCCTGAAAAGAGGACGTTCCTCCAGGTCACGATCGAGGACGTGGTGAAGGCCGATGAGATCTTCACGATCCTCATGGGCGACGCCGTGGAGCCGCGCAGGGCGTTCATCCAGCGGCATGCGCTGGAAGTGAAGAACCTGGACGTATAAAATTGCGGATTTCGGAATGCGGAATTGAAACCCCGGAACAGAAGAAAGAAACGATAGGCAGATGGAACCTCTGGAAATAAAATCACAGATCAACATCGAGCAGGAGATGAAGACCGCCTACCTCGACTACTCCATGAGCGTGATCGTGGGGCGGGCGCTTCCGGACGTGCGCGACGGCCTGAAGCCGGTGCACCGGCGGATCCTCTACGCCATGTTCCGCGAGGGGCTTCTCCACAATAAGAAATATTCCAAGAGCGCGGGTGTGGTGGGCGAGGTCCTGAAGAAGTACCATCCTCACGGCGACAGCGCGGTCTACGACACCATGGTCAGGATGGCCCAGGACTTCAACATGCGCTATCGGCTTGTGGACGGCCAGGGCAACTTCGGCTCCGTGGACGGCGACCCGGCGGCGGCCTACCGCTACACCGAGGCGCGGCTCACGAAATTAGCGGAAGAGCTGCTCGCCGACATCGACAAAGAGACGGTGGATTTTGTCCCGAACTTCGATGAAACCACGGTCGAGCCTTCGGTGCTTCCCACGCGCGTGCCGAACCTTTTGATCAACGGTTCAGCCGGCATTGCCGTGGGCATGGCCA
>DATDRO010000034.1:0-3916 GCA_035291685.1 Nitrospirota bacterium
CACACGCGGACAACTCACCTTTGACATGGTACCGCACGAGCAGGCGTCAAGCAATAATAGGGGCGATCTTGTGTGGCTCCAAAATGGTCAGGTCTATGGGATCCTTTCCGGGACGCAAGTTCTGCTGACGAACGGTCCCGAGTACTACGGCCAACCTGCTATTAATGATTTACAGGAGGTTGTGGCTATTCAATATGGAAATTCTGGAGCGAGTATCTATTCTTCTCGGCGAGGGGTATTGACCGGCCCGGTCAACGACATGGGCTCTCTCTCTCTGAATAACAAGGGCGACATCGTTTGGGCGGAATATGATAACATATCGGGTACGTACCAGATTTACGGGATCCTTTTAGGCGTTGTGACCCAACTAACTACTGATAGTGCATGGCATTTACATCCGTCGATCAACGATTCAGGCGAAGTGGTATGGTCGCAGCAAGAGAACAGCACCATGCGGATCTTCTCAAATGTAAGGGGACAGATGACCCATGACTGTCCTTATAGTTCGCATGGTTTTGGGGATCACTTAGCACCTGTCATTAACAGTTGTGGTGATATTGCCTTTATGGGGATGCAAGACGATGGCCGGTGGCTCGTTTATCGCTTGGGCAGCGCCTCTCCCTGCGTTCCGGACGCCTTTATTTTTAATGCTCAGATTGACATGCCGCTCAACACCAGCATTGCATCCAACAGCATCCTCTTGAAAGGGCTGGGTACGACAACGCCGATCACGATTATCGGAGGCGAGTACGAGATCAACAACAGCGGCCGCTGGACAAGCGCGAACGGAGTGATAATGAACGACGACTCAGTCCGCGTGCGCCTCATGTCATCAGATAAGGGATCAACATCGACCGAGACGAACCTGATGATAGGCGGCGGCATGGGTACCTTCAGGGTCACTACGCGTGCTGATGCACCACCACCGACCATTGTCCTTACCTCGCCGGGACCCGGTATGACGAGCAATAGTAGACCTCTGCTAACGTACACTGCAAGTGCAGGTACTGTTGTTGTGACCGTGGACGGCGTGGCTGTATCGAAGGTGTCCGGTGATACGCTGGATGCTCTTGCCGACGGTATGCATATCGTCAACGTCGCAGCGACAGATACGTCAGGAAGGACCGGATCCGCTTCGGTAACGTTCACCGTTGATACGATCGCACCCGCGGTAAGTATCGCCTCGCCTACGGCGAAGTTGACGAACAATAAGACGCCCTTATTGTCCTATACGGTGAGCGACGGTGCGGTAATCGTGAAAGTAGATGGGGTTGTGGTGAACAAGGTGTCCGGCGATCTGCTCGATCCGCTTGTGGACGGTCTGCATACCGTCCGGGTGGAAGCAACGGATGCTGCAGGGAACATCGGTGTTGCCAGCGTCGACTTTGCGGTCGATACGGTATCACCGACCATCAGCATCAATCCTGTAAAATCGCCGACAAAAGATACTGATGTGACCATAAGCGGTACGCGCGAGAACGGGGCCAAGGTCGCGGTGAGTGTGGACACCCCGGCGGTCGTCGGGCCGATATCGTATAGAACGGCAACCACGTGGAGCTGCACGATCGACAGTATGGTCAAGGGGATTAATACGATCACAGCCACAGCGAGTGATGCGGCCGGCAATACGGCTTCGGCGAGCAAGAGCATCATGGTGAAATAGGCGCACGTCGGAAAAAAAGACGTGTCTGTCAGCCCTTTTGAAAGTGCCAACGCATCCGTTGGCACTTTTTTTATGCGTTCTTCACCTTGGGGGCAGGCTTGCGATGATAGAGGGAAGCATTGATAAAGTCGCCTTGGGGCAGACTTTGGGGCCGGGTCTTGAAATATCAGTTTTATGTTTCGAAGAATTTACGCCCGCGACCTCTTCCTGTAAAATATCAATCCACATCACGCAATCGCCTTCCTCATATTTCCTCTGGCAATTCTTATATATCGCACACGGAATCCCTGAAGGCCGCAGGGTAACATATGGGGGCCAGACTTAAAGATTGAGTTATTGACATACTTCATTCAGAAATGACGGATAGATTCTACATTGAATTTTGTTTATGGGTACAGGGCGCAGGATACAGTAATGAGGAGTCAGGAGACAGAGGATAGAATAACTTTGGAATGAACGAATAAAAGCGGATCTGGAGGAAAAGTCGGCATCTCTTGCACCGTTCTTTCGCGAGCGCTACAACTCCCTTCTTTCACTGCACTGCTTTACTCTCGATGAGCTCCGAAGCAAAAAGTCCCTGCCGCTGCTCAGGTCCGTCAAAGAGTATTGATCCCGCTTCTTCTCCATCCCCCCAAATATCCCCTCTGCAACTAACAGAAAACAAAAACTATGATATAATGCCTCTATGCATTATATACAGCTGCAAAAAGGAGGCACACGATGGGAGACAAGGGCGGCAAGAAGAACAAAGAAAAGAGCCAGAAACAGAAAACAATGAAGCATGTGCATGAAATGCAGCAAAAGAAGGACCATCAGATGAAAAGCGCGTTTGAAATAAAAGGCAGGAATCCTTAGGATCAGGTCCGCTCAAGGACGGTGAAAGCCGGCAGTCGTGAGGAGCGAGGGGCAACGGTCGTGGATCATGGATACAAGGCGCAGGGTACAGCCCGTGGGGATTATGGCTATAATTTTGATCGTCGCAGCAGTGCTTGCCGCAATCTACCTCCTTGCGACAGTCGGATTTTATTACGCCTTCAAAAAGTTTCCGATTTGAGCGGGCGCCAGGTCGCTGGCGTCGCCAGCAAAGGAACAACCGCGTCTCAGGTTCATAGGTACACTAAAACCCGATGCTGTCAAAGATCCGAGTAAGAAGCCTGGTGAGTAACTTCGCGATTCTAGAACAAAAATTCGAAAAAGCACACGTCGTCGCAATTTTAAAACATTTCGTTGCGGCAAAGATACAGTATCAGGAAGGCGATTGGGAAACTGCCATATTAGCGGCAGGCAAATTGGTCGAGGCTACGACGAAAGCACTTCTGCGATTTTGTGGAAAAATATTATCAAGAGGCAGAAAGTTTCATGCCGGCACGGCCTTGCGTGGCCTCGAACGTGAATCATCTTCGATTGATGATACTGTAATTGATGCTGGTGTCACGGATGTTTCTATCTCTTGGGTTCTTGGTGAGCTAATTCGTTTTTCAAGCAAGAGAAATAAGAATCCGAAGGAAGCACAAGAATTAGTAGAGGCACTTGCAGGAAAGACATACCTGATTTTCGAGGAGCTCGACGGACGATTCTACGTAAATATGGACGGGTTAAGTGCAGAAAAAACAGCCTTGCTTATCCTTTATGGTCTCTACCCTAGTAGGATACGCGAAGATTTTTTACGAGAATTGGTGATGCGTCATGGGTTTTCTGCAAAAAATGCCAATATGGCGTTTAGGCGCGTAAAGCATCTTTGTGATACTGATGGAACCGGACTGAAACTAAGAGGTTTGGGCAGGCAAAAAGCCGAAAAAGTTTTGGACGAAAGCAGACCGTGACGCCCCAAATAATCCCTTTCAAACCGTGTTCTTATCTTCCTAAATACCTTATCTCAAAAAAGCCCGTATCGAGCATGCCCCGTTGGAGACGGATTCCTTTAAAGCGGGGCAGGCCGGAATGGCCTTTTAAATTTTGGACCTTGAATTTTCTTTAGAATAACCGGAGACCTGAGGGGAATCGAAAACCGTAAGGCACCAGGCGCGAGGAGAGGAGAGCATAAAAAATGCACGATGCGGGATGCGGCACATCTTAGGCTCAGGCCTTTAATGTTAGACTTTCCTCGTCGTGCCCGGTTTGCTTTGTTGCCATCCTGTTCCTTTTTCCGTGCCGCCCCGGGCGAAACCGCAACCCTCTTCCTTAGCAGTCGCAGCATGCCTCATCTTCCGGGTCCATCAATGCCATTTTCAACTCGGCCAGTTCCTTGCCGGT
>DATDRO010000035.1:0-7255 GCA_035291685.1 Nitrospirota bacterium
TAGGCCGCCACGGGGACCCTGAACTGTTGTTTAATCCGATGAATGACGTCCAGGTACGCCAGTGCGGGTTTGACCATGACCATGTCCGCGCCCTCTTCGATGTCCAGGGCGACCTCGCGCAGCGCCTCGCGGCTGTTGGGAGGGTCCATTTGATACGACCGCCGGTCGCCGAACTGCGGGGTGGATTCCGCCGCTTCCCTGAAGGGGCCGTAGAAACTGGACGCGTACTTTGCCGCATAAGCCATGACCGGCGTATCCTCGAAGCCCCCGCTGTCGAGCGCCTTGCGGATCGCGCCGACGCGGCCGTCCATCATGTCCGACGGGGCGACCATGTCCGCGCCTGCTTTGGCGTGGGACAAGGCCTCGCGCGCGAGAAGCTCAAGCGTCGCGTCATTCTCGATCTTGCCGCCCTTGATCACCCCGCAGTGGCCGTGGCTTGTGTATTCGCAAAGGCAGACATCGGTGATCACGATGAGCTCCGGCGTCTTGTTCTTGATCGCGTGTATCGCGCGCTGCACGATGCCGTCGTCCGAGTACGCCTCGCTCCCGGCTTCGTCCTTATGTTCGGGGATGCCGAAAAGGATCACCGCGGGGATCCCGAGGGTCTTCACCTCATCGCAGTCCTTCACGAGGTTGTCGACGGATTGCTGGTAATTTCCCGGCATGGAACTGATCTCTTTCTTTACTCCCTTGCCGTGGGTCACGAACAGGGGGTAAATGAAATCATCGGGCGAGAGCTTTGTCTCCCGCACCATGCGCCGGATGTTTTCGTTCGACCGCATCCTCCGCGGCCGGTAAATGGGGAAATACATAGGTACTCCTGAAAACACCAGTAAAGCGAAATTAAGAAGATAAGAAGTTGGGAAGCTGAGATTTAAATACGCTCACCTTCTCAATTTGTCAAGCTCGCTGCTATTTCTAAACTCCCCGTCCTCTGCGGTTAAATCTTTCAATTTAACTGCAGCCGCACCCGCCGGAGCTCGTTCCACATCCGCCGCCGGAACTCTCACCCGAACCGCAGCCGCCGCCGGAGCTCTCGCCGGAACCACAGCCGCATCCGCCGCCCGCAGGCATTCCTTTCGGGAAGCCGAGGACAAAACCCTCTCCGCGTTCGTCGCTGATGAACCCGAGCTCCGCACCGCTCAACGCCTTGGCGGTCACGGCATCCACGAAGACCTTCGCGCCTTCCTTTTCGACCACGATGTCCCCGTCGCCCGATTTATCGTCTATCATGATCTCGTATTGAGGACCGCAGCACCCGCCCCCGGTCGCCGTCACGCGCAAAGCTGAATTCGGCGCGCCCTCAACCTTAAGAATATCTTTTATCTTTTCCGCCGCAATGTCTGAAATGGTTATCATGTTATCTCCTTCTTTTATCGCTGTTTGTTTTTAAAGTATTCTACCATTGCCTCTACGAGCGCCGGTATGGTGTAGTCCTTAGGCATGATGTCCGTTTTGATACCGAACCCATCAGCGGTCTTTGCCGTGACCGGTCCGATACAGGCTATCACAGCCCCTTTGAGCACTGTTTTATACTCTTTTTGGCCGAGTATTTCAACAAAATTATTCACCGTGGACGAGCTCGTGAACGTCACGGCAGCGATCTTGCGGTCTTCAAAGAGCTTCTTGATGCGCTCCACATCGCCCGCGGGCCTGACATTTTCATACGCGATAGCGACCGTCACTTCGGCCCCAAGCTTTCTCAGGCCGTCGGGAATGACCTCCCTCGCCACTTTTGCCCGGGGGATAAGAAACCTCTTCCCTTTTACGTTCGCACCGCCGAGGGCCGCGAGCACTCCTTCGGCCTTGTACTCCGACGGGACCAGATCGGCCTTGAGACCGTACTGTTCGATCGCTTCCGCGGTCCTGGGTCCGACTGCGCAGATCATCACACCCTTCAGTTCGCGGATGTCCTTGCCGCGCTCCCTGAGCCGCTGAATAAAGAACCTGATGGCGTTCGCGCTCGTGAATATCACCCCGTGGTACGTCCCGATCTCATCGAGGGCCTTGTCCATCTTCGCCCAGCTCGACGGAGGCACGACGGAAATGGCGGGGACCTCTATGGGCGTTGCGCCCCGGTCAATGAGCATCTCGGAAAAAACGCTTGCCTGTTCCCGTGAGCGCGTAACAACGATCCGTTTGCCGAACAGGGGCCTTGACTCGAACCAGTTCAGCTTCTGCCTGAGCCGCACCACCTCGCCGACAACAATGATGGCGGGAGGGCCAAGCTTTGCCTCCTTGACCTTCGGGACAATGTCGCTGAGCGTCCCGGTCACCACGCGCTGGTCGGTACGGGTGCCCCACTGGATCAGCGCGACCGGCGTTTCCGGGCTGCGGCCGTGACTGACGAGATTATCAACGATACGCTGAAGGTTCTTCATGCCCATGAAAAAAACGAGGGTGCCGATGCCGGTCGCGAGCTCGTCCCAGTGCAGTCTCGACTCTTCCTTTGTCGGGTCTTCGTGTCCCGTAACGAACGCCACGCTCGCGGTATGTTCCCGGTGGGTAAGCGGGATGCCCGCGTACGTGGGCACGGCGGTTGCCGCGGTCACGCCGGGCACAACCTCAAAGGGCACCCCGTTGTCAGCCAGTTCTTCGGCCTCTTCTCCGCCCCTGCCGAAGATGAACGGATCGCCGCCTTTTAAACGGGCAACGTATTTGCCTTCCCGCGCTTTTTTTATGATAAGCGCGTTGATCTCGTCCTGCGGAAGCGTGTGCCTGCTCCCCTGCTTGCCGACGTAGATAAGCTCCGCGTCCGGCCGGCGGTGGTCGAGGAGGCGCTCATTGGCGAGATAATCGTAGATGATCACATCCGCCTTTTGCACGCACTCCAGACCCTTTACCGTTATGAGGCCGGGATCGCCGGGACCGGCGCCGATGAGATATACTTTTCCGATTGGTTGTGTCATGAGATGATTTTAAACCACAGAGAGCGCAGGGTAATTAAAAGCACCAAATCTCAAGCACCAAATATCAAATAAGCTCCAAGTTCCAATGTTTCAAATTTCGAAATTGAATTATTGGGATCTATTTGTGATTTGGGATTTGTAATTTGGAAATTTTCTGCTCCGTTAATGGAGCATGGCGTCTACCCTCTGCTCTATGCTCTATGCGCTATGCCTGATCCTTCGAATTCTCCAGCAGATTATTCCCGCTGAAATCGGAACTATTCCCGTACACTTCTCTCAGGATGACGTCCGCTCCCTGCGAAAGGAGTTTTTCCGCAAGAGTAACGCCGAGCCTGTCCGCGTCTTCCGGAGGGCCTTCCAGCGAATCCTTGATGATGCGTTTCCCGTCCACGCTGCCCACGAGGCCGATGAGTTGTAATTTCCCGTTCTTCATCTGCCCGTAGCAGGCGATCGGCACCTGGCATCCGCCTTCGAGCTTCCGGAGGAGCGCCCGTTCGCCGGTGACGCAGGTGCGGGTGTCTGAATGATTAAAGAACGCTATCAGGTCATTCAGTTCCCGGTCATCCACCCGGCATTCTATGCCGAGCGCGCCCTGGCCGATGGCCGGCAGGCTGATCTCGGGCGCAATATATTCACTCACGTTTGCGTCAAGACCCAGACGCTTGAGGCCCGCCGCCGCGAGGATAATGGCGTCGTACTGCCCTTCTTTCAGCTTTCGCAGCCGCGTGTCGACATTTCCCCGGAGCTGATGGATCACAAAGTCGGGCCGCAGGTGCATGAGCTGCGCCTGTCTCCTGAGACTGCTCGTGCCGACGTTGGCGCCCTTGGGCAGGTCCTTGAACGCGAGGTTATGCAGCGAGATCAACGCGTCTCTCGCGTCCTCACGCTTTGTAATGGCGCCGAGATGCAGACCGTCGGGAAAGAACGTCGGCACGTCCTTCATACTGTGGACGGCGATGTCGATCTCCCCTTCCAGCATGGCTTCTTCGATCTCTTTGACGAACAGGCCCTTTCCGCCCACTTTGGCCAGCGGAACATCGAGTATCTTGTCACCCGTTGTCTTTATCTTGGTGAGCGCCACCGCCATACCGGGGTATTTTTTTTCGAGCTCTGATTTCACCCATTCCGCCTGCCACAAGGCCAGCGCGCTTGCCCGGGTACCAACCCTGATCTGTTTTCTCAATGAAATGCTCCTCTTTTAAAATCAGCTCGTAGTTCATAGCTCGTAGCTGATAGCTCATGGCTTGCAACTCATGGTTTTGTTATCAGCGATGAGCTGATTTTCTATCCGCGTCCCGGCTCATCCTTGCCGGAAGACCCGATCCCTTTTTCGTGTATATGCCGCTTCAATTCCTTGTCCAGATTGAACAGCTTGCGCGCGAACTTGAAAAGTTCCTCGTTCGCGGTATCAGCTGCCTCCTGCTTCAGGACGACGATCGGCGCATGCACGATCTTGTTCACAATGGCCGTTGAAAGCGCCTCCACTGCATTCCGCTGCCCATCACTGATGCCGTTCAATTGACCGAGCGCTTTTTCAAGCTCGCACTTTCGGATGTCCTCGACCTTTTCGCGAAGATCGACGATCGTCGGCACCGCATCAAGGGAGCGTTCCCACTGCAGAAAGGTCTCGACCTCCTGAACAACGATCTCTTCGGCTTTTTCGGCCTCTTTCTGCCTGCCCTCGATGTTCGAGCTCACCACGCCCTTGAGGTCATCAATATCGTAGAGATACACGTTGTCGATCTTGTTCACCTCGGGATCGATATTTCGCGGGACCGATATGTCGATCATGAAGATCGGCTTGTGGTGCCTGTCCTTGAGAGCGCGGCTCACGGCATCATGTTTCACCACGTAATGCGGCGCACCGGTGGAGCAGATGAGGATGTCGGCCATGACCATCTCCGTCGGAAAATCATCGAAATGGACCGCGCTGCCGTTGAATTCCTTTGCCAGCTCCACCGCGCGCTCAAAGGTACGGTTGGTCACCATAATGCTCTTTACACCGTTGTTCAGGAGGTGACGAGCGGCCAGTTCGGCCATCTCCCCTGCGCCAAGGAGCATCACCGTCTTGCCTTCGAGATCGCCGAATATCTTGCGGGCGAGCTCGACCGCCGCAAAGCTGATCGAGACCGCGCTCTCGGCGATCTTCGTCTCTGTCCGCACGCGTTTTGCCGAGGAAATCGCCTTTTTAAGCAGTTTGTTCAGGATCGCGCTCGTGGTCTTGGCCTTAAGGGCGAATTCGAAGGCGTCCTTGAGCTGACCGAGTATCTGCGGCTCTCCGACAACCATGGAATCGAGGCTCGAAGCCACGCGAAAAGTATGACGCACCGCCTCAGCGTCCGTGCGCACATAAAGGGACTGTTCGAGAGACTCGGGTGAAAGCTTGTGATAATCGGAAATGAATTTCTTTATCTGGGCCACGCCCATGCCGCTGTCATTTACGGAGGCATAGAGCTCAACCCTGTTGCACGTGGAAAGGATAAGGCTTTCCTTGATGCCCTCATAGCCCTTGAGTGCCTTAAGGGCATCCGGGACCATGGCCTCCGGGAAGGAAAGTTTCTCTCTCACATCAACCGGGGCCGTCTTATGGCTGAGACCGACTACGATAATACTCATTCTTTCCCCACCTGCACCTGACAAGCCGGAACAATATCTGCCGCGAAGACACAAAACAGGATGAATGCAAAATGAAGAGTGCCTGGAGTTGAGCTCCCTCTTTCAAAAAATATGTTTCCCGACGGGAACGCGGCTGACCACAAAAAAACTGACGAGCACAAAGACAAAGCCGACGATCGACAGGAACGCCATCTTTCTGCCCCTCCACCCCATCGTCCGGAGATGCAGGAGCACAAGATACGTGACCCAGGTAATGAGAGACCACGTCTCTTTCGGGTCCCAGCTCCAGTACGTTCCCCAGGCGATCTCCGCCCAGATGGAACCGGTGATCATCCCGAGGGTGAACAGCGGCCAGCCGAACGATATCGCCTTGTATCCAAGCGTGTCCATCACCTCGAGCGACGGGAGCCGGCGAAAGATCGCTCCCCATTGCTTGGCCTTGAGCTGGCGCTCCTGAATCAGATACATGATGGAGACAATAAAGGCGAAGGCAAATGCCGCGTCGCCAAGGACCGCGAGCGTCGTATGAACACCAAGCCAGCCGCTCCTGAGTATCGGCTTTATTTCTTCTATCTTTCCGGAAACGGTCGCCGCCGGTATCATGAAAATGATCACGAGCGGGAGCATGAACGATCCCAGGGCGGCGATCCTGTAGCGAAACTCCATGACAAGGAACACAAGCACGATGCCCATGCCGAGAAAATTGATCGCCTCGAAGAAGTTCGTGACCGGGATGCGGCCGGACTCCGACCATCGGAACGAAAAATACGCCAGGTGCAAAAGAAATCCGATGGCTGCGCCTGCGAAAGAGGCGCGGGCCGTTTTCTTCAGCTCAGGATTGATGATGTAGGCAATATACCCTGCGGCCGAAAGCAGATATGCCGTAATAGCTGCTTGAAAAAATAAAATATTCATAAGGACCGGTCCCTGCTGATGGTTTGACGTATAAGACTTTTTATAATACTTTTTAACATCACGGAAAGTCAAGGAAAAACTTGGCCGCCTAGGTCATCGCGCTCACCTTTCATACTTTTAACCTACAGAAAATAAGGATGAAAACTGCCCCTTCTCCTTGACACGGTTGATCAAATCTGTTACAGTTTACTAAATTTTATAACGGCTCAAAAAAATATTGAGCCGAATACTGATAACGGGAGAGGAGGTGAAATCTCAATGAAAAAATTCGTAGCGATCCTCACGGCTCTGATGTTTGCACTTAGCCTCGGCGTAGCAGTTGCGGAGGAGAAGGCTCCGGCACCGGCAGAGAAGAAAGAAATGAAGAAGGAGAAGAAGGCCAAGAAAGCAAAGAAAGAGAAGAAAGAGAAGACGGCCGAAGCTCCGGCAGCAGCCCCGGCAGCAAAGTAACTTACAACTACCATTCATTAAATTTATCAGGTGGTTTAAAGATTACTGGTATCCATAACTGTAGCAGGCAGGCGTTACAACGCCTGCCTTTTTTATTGCGCTCAGTCCTCTGTCATTTTCTTCAAATACGTTTCAACGGCATCCGGAAAATCTCGGCCCTGCGGCAGCAGCCGCTCTATGTCCTCTCTCGTGATGACTTTCTGTACTTCACAGGCGCATGACAAACGAAGCTCGGATGCGCGATGAAGCGCCTCGGAAAACCTCTTGTCAAAAAGACCGGACTCGATGAACTCCCGGTCAAACGTCGAAATCGACGTGCTCTGGGAGTACGTTGTGATCTTCCATGCCCCGAGCAGGGCAAGCAC
>DATDRO010000036.1:0-8971 GCA_035291685.1 Nitrospirota bacterium
TCTCCGCCCGAAGTCGCTTTGCCGAATGATCCTTCATCCAGGTACTCCTGGTGCTCATTGTCATGACAGTAGAGACACAGCAGCTCCCAGTTGCCGCCGTCAGGAGGATTGTTGTCGTGGTTATGGTCTTTGTGATGCACGGTGAGCTCGCGGAGCTTCTTTCCTGCGAACTCGCGCCCGCACCGCGCGCAGATATGCGGATACATCTTGAGCGCCTGTTCCCGGTAGGCCTTCTCGCGAAGCTCCCGGTTGCGCCGGGCCTCGGCAATGATCCGGTCCGGCCCGTCGCTGCCTGCTCCTGTCTTTTTCAATGACATATGCACTCCACACACCCACTACCTGCCACTAAGGCACGAAGTCACCAAGAAATGCTAATATGATTAAATCAAAACTCAAAAACTTGTTTCCTACCATAAAAAAGCTCGAAGTTCGTAAAGTAAATGCCGGCATTAAAGTTCAAAAGCTTTTCTTCGTGTCTTAGTGACTTCGTGGCAAGCTTTTGGTGTTGTCTTCTCCTGTCTCCTGTCTCTTTACTGCCCTTCCCTCACCATCTCCGCAACACACTCGATGTGGTAGGTATACGGGAACATGTCAATGGGCTGGAGCCGGTCCAGCCGGAAGCCGAAGAGGTGAAAGTACTTGAGGTCCCGCGCGAGCGTTGATGGATTGCACGAGACATAGACGATCTTGTTCGGGACAAAGGCGAGCACGCGTTCAGTAACCTTGAGCGTGGCCCCGGCCCGCGGCGGGTCGAGCACGATCACATCGGCCCGCATCTTCCGTTGGATCAGGGTCTTTAAACCCTTCTCCATGTCGTCGGCAATGAACTCGGCGTTCGCAACGCCGTTTCGTTCGGCATTGACCTTTGCATCTTCGATCGAGGAATACCCCGACTCTATACCGATCACGGTCCCGGCCTTTTTCGCGAGCGGAAGCGTGAAGTTCCCTATTCCGCAGTAGAGATCAAGCACCGTCTCGTTCCCTTTCAGCCCGGCAAAATCCAGGACAGTCCGCACCATGTTCCTGTTCTGCTCCCAGTTGACCTGGTAGAAATTCCCTTCCGTGGCCTGGAGCGTAAGGCCTTCGATCTCCAATGTCATGGAGTTCTTACCGAGGACGAACGCCTTCTTCCGGTCCGCAAATCCCGTGATCCCGATAACTTCCGGAACTGATTGGCGAAGTGCGGAAAAAAAAGCCTCCATAGGCGGATAGGATCTCTGCTCGCTGAAGAACAGGAGGTGCGCCTCTCGCGTGGGAGTCGCATTTATATGGATCTCTTTAAGCTGGGGGAGCTGATCGGACAATGCCCTGATCCCGCTGAGGACCTTATTGATGAGCGGCTGGATGAGGAAGGCATCTTCCACTTCTATCAGGTCGTAGGATCCCTGACGGAAGAACCCGATCCTCTGGGCGCCTCCTGAAGTGCGCACATTGAACTGGGTGCGCAGACGGTAGTGGTCGGTGCGCGGAGCGGGAATGATCGGAAGAAGCCGTTTCGGCACGATGCCGCCTATTCTTTTAAGAGTGTCGGTAAGGATATCCTGCTTGAACGCAACCTGAGCAGGATAGGAGATATGCGCCCATGTGGCTCCGGTGCACTGCTTCTCGCCAAGGCAGGGCGGCGTGATGCGGTCTTTTGAAGGCGTTATGAGGTTGACGAGGTCCGCTTCGAGGATCCCCTTTCGCTTCCTCCGGATCCTGACGAGGGCCCGCTCTCCCGGAAGTACTCCGGAGACAAAAACTGTCTGGCCCGTTCCGAGCCTTCCGAGCCCCTTGCCTCCGTAGACGAGTTTTTCGACTGTCACCTCGACCTGCTCGTTCATCCGAGTATCTTCTTGATCGTTTCACGCAGGAGGGACATGTCCGCTGATTTTACGACATACGCGTCCGAGCACCAGCTCCCGAAATCATGCTTGTACGCTTCGTATGCCGTGGAGATGATCACCGGAAGAGTGCTGTTCTTCTCCTTCATCCTGCGGAGCGTCTCGATGCCGTCCATGCCTTTCATGCGCATGTCCAGAGTGACAAGATCGAACTTCGTCTTTTCCATCTCGGCCAGGGCCTGCGCGCCGTCCGACGCGGTCGTCACTTCATACCCCAGGTCCTCAAGCTCTTCCTTGTAGAGCTTTCGGATGTTTTCTTCGTCGTCCACAACCAGGACTTTTTTCATGCGGGCCTCCTTGGAATTTAAAAACGAAGTTAAAAAGATAAGTTGGGAAGTTAAGAGTTAAAGACGCTCACCTTCCCATCTTCTCAATTTCTCAAGTTCGCCGCCTTTCCAAACTTCGCGTCGATTCCTCACGCCTTCCCGTTTTCCGGCAACGGGAACGGAAGCTTGATGATAAAAACCGCGCCGCCCCCCTCTCTGTTCCTCACCTCTATCCTGCCCTTGTGGGCTTTGATGATCCGGTGGGTGATCGACAGCCCGAGGCCGGTTCCCCGCGCCTTGGTGGTGTAATACGGATTGAAGATATTGTGCATGGCCTCCGGGGAAATGCCGGGACCCGTATCGCCGATCTCGAGAACGGCCTCCCGTGTTTCAGGCAGGGGGTACGTCCTGATCGTGAGCGTGCCGCCGTTCTCCATGGCTTCCATGGCATTCGTCAGGACGTTGATGGCCGCCTGCTTGATCTGCTGAGAGTCCATCGGACAGGATGGCAGGGAGGGTGAAAAATCTTTTTCGAGACGGATGCCCCTCTGCTTGAACTCGTCCTCATAGAGCGCAAGCATCTCGTCGATCGTGGTGTTCAGGGCCGCCTCGTGCACCTGTGGAGAGATATCTTTAATGTATGACAGATTATCGTGAATGATGCCCTCGAGCCGCGTCACCTCGCTTAGGATGATGGCGATATACTTTTTTTCATCTTCATTTTTAATTTTTTTCTCGAGCCGCCGCGCGAAGCCCCCGATGGAGACAAGGGGGTTTCTGATCTCGTGCGCGATCTCGGCCATCATCGCGCCGAGGGCGGCCATTTTTTCCGACTGGACGAGCTGTTCATGCATGGTGCGGATGTCCCTGTTCATGCTTTCGAGGTTCGAGTGAATAATGGCGTTCTCGATCGCCAGGGCGGCCTGGTGCGCGAACATTGTAAGGAACCGTATGTCATGGTCCGTGATCGGCCGCTGGGTGAACATGTTGTCCACGAGAATAACGCCGATGACCCTGTCCTTTGCGACAAGGGGGACGGTCGCGAAGCTGTTCACGCGAAGCGTTTCGCGGAGCTCTCTGTTGACGAGGGGATTCGAGGCGGCATCGAGAATATTATGCGGCTTTTTCTCCAGCACGGTGAGGGCGAGCACGCCTTCACTCGGTTGCAGGAGGACTCTGATGCCCTTTGCGAGGTTGTCGAGTTCGGAATCCCTGTGCTCAAAGAGATCGCCGGTCTGGATCCATTCCATGAGGCTTTTGTGCCTGCTCGATACCTCGCCCCATGCGCGGCCTGCCTCTTCCCAACTCGTCGGCCCCACGCCCATCATCCCCTGGAGCGTATGCGTGCGCTCGTTCGTGAGCAGGAGGACCGCCCGGTTAAAACCGAGACCGCTGCCGCCCATGGTTGCCGCGGTCAGGATGATCCTGAGCAGACGGTCCAGATTGAGCGTGGTGCTCATGGCCGTGCCGATATCGTAGAGAATGGAGAGTTCCTGCGCCCTTGTCCGCGCCTCAACGGCCAGATCTTCGACGCGTTCGTACATGACGGAGTTCACAAGGGCCACAGCCGCGCTGCCCGAGATGGTCACGAGGAACTGGAGGTCGTTTTCCCTGAACGGCTGCCCGTCCTGCCTGTTATAGAGCGTGATAACGCCGATCACCGTATCGTGAACAATGAGGGGAGCGCTGATAAGGGAGCCCGCGCCGACCCCGGAAGAGATCTTTGCAAGCGAGGAATCGCGAGTGATGTCCTGGACCAGGATAGGTTTCTTTTCGTTCACGGTCCAGTTTGCGACGACCAGACCGAGCCGCTCGTCCATGGTCCTTGTCGCATCCCCGACGGGACTATAGAATGATGCCTTGTCGAACGTGTGCATGGTGGGCTGGTCCAGGAGCCGTATGCTGCAGCCCTGTGCCCCGAGGACGCGGGTGCTGTTCTTTGCGACAAGCGAGAGGAGCTGGTCGAGATCGAGCGTGGAGGTAAGCGCCATCCCGATCTCGTAGAGCGTGGCAAGCTCTGAAAGGCGTTCCTGGATGCTCTGGAACAGCCGGGCGCTCTTGATCACCCCGCTGATCTGGTTGGCCGCGGTCGTTACGAGTGTGATATCGGACGATGCCGCGCTCCAGACCACGGACGAGTCTACGCAGATCACACCGAGGCATTGGTCTTCTTCCAAAATAGGCGCGGCTACCAAAGACTTGAATTTCAGCGTGCAGTATTCCGGGAGGTACTGGAACCGCGGGTCGGAAGTCAGGTCCTCAAGAGCGACCGGCACCTTTTGCTCCGCGACCCACCCGGGGATGCCTTCACCGAGGGGAAAACTCAGCGTTCCGCCGGCCATCTGGCTGAGACCGGTGGAAGCGCTGAGCGTAACGTTCTTGCCGGAACGGTCCATGAGAAATATCGACGCTCCGTCTTTTCCCATGCCCCGCGCCACCGTTTCGACAATACGCTGGAGCTTCTGCGAAAGATCGGCTGAGGAGTTTGAGATCCGCCCGATCTCGCTCAGGATTGCGAGTTCTGTTTTTTCCGTTATTTCCATAAGAGAACCCACGAAGTCAGGAGTCAGTAATCAGAACTCAGAAGAACGGCAACTGAAATACAAACGCATTTCCTCCGGCTCCTGGCTCCTGACTTCTGGCTCCTACGTTTTCCTCAACGCCTTCCGGTAGAGCTTCACATATTCCTTCGCCGAACGCGCCCACGAAAAATCCTGCTTCATGCCGGCCCGCATGAGGGACGTCCACTTTTCCCTGTTACGGTACACCGCAAGCGCGCGTCGCAGCGCGGCGATAAGCGCCAAGGGGGAATACTCGTTGAATACGAAACCCGTGCCCTGCCCGGTCTTCGAATTATACGATTCAACCGTATCTGCAAGCCCGCCGGTCTTTCTCACGAGCGGCACGGACCCGTACCGGAGAGCGATCATCTGCCCGAGGCCGCACGGTTCGTAGCGGGAAGGCATGAGGAACAGGTCGCTGCCTGCGTAGATCGACCGCGCCAGGGCTTCCTCGAACCGGAGCAGGACGCGCATCTGATTCGGGTAGCGGCCGGCCGCCTCGGTCAGGCTGCGGTGATACCGTTCTTCGCCCGTTCCCTGGATGATGATCTGCGCGCCGAGCGATATGATCTTCGGGAGCGCCTCCATCAGGATGTCCAGGCCTTTCTGCTCGGTAAGGCGCGCGACCATGCCGATAAGCGGCGCATTCGAGGGAGGGAGCCCGACCCGTTTCCGGAGCGCTTCTTTGCAGGCCGACTTGCCCGCAGGCCGGGAGGCGCTGTATCTCTGCGCTATGAACTCGTCCCGCGCGGGATTCCACACGCCGTAGTCGATCCCGTTCATAATGCCGGAGAGATCAACGGAGCGTTTCGCAAGCACGCCGTTCAGGCCGCTTCCATATTTCGGTGTTTGTATTTCCTTGCCGTATGTTTCGCTGACCGTTGTTATAAGATCGGAATATACGAGCCCGGCCTTGAGAAAACTTATTTTGCCCCAGAATTCCATGCCCTCCGGGGTGAAGACATCCCACCCCGCTCCGATGAGGCGCAGGTCCCAGTGCCAGAACAGGCCCTGATATCCGAGGTTATGCACCGTAAAAACCGTCTTCGTGTTTCTGAAGAGCGCATTGTCCCGGTAGACCTTTTTGAGGTAGAACGGAACGAGGCCTGTCTGCCAGTCATGAGCGTGGATGATATCGGGGCTGAAGCCCACGGCACGGCAGAGTTCGAAAATGGAGCGGGAAAAGAACGTGAACCGTTCCGCATTGTCCGGATAATCGGCGTGCGGCGTCCGATACAGATGCGGTCTGTTGTAGTAGATGTCCTTGTTGATGAAATAGACCGTTACGTTGCCGCCCATCTTGCCCTGAAGAATGTCGCCGCGTTCTTTCCATGAACCGAGCGGAACGTAAAAGGTCGCAATGTGCTTAAGCTTGAACCGGTCCGGGTCGACGCACTGATACCGGGGCATGACCACTCGCACATCATGTCCGAGCGACGCGAGGGCGGGAGGGAGGCTCCCGGCGACATCGGCGAGCCCTCCTGTTTTAGCGAACGGGGCCGCCTCGGATGCCGCGAACAGGATCCTCATAGTTTTATGTCCCGCAGGAACTTCGCCGCTTCCTCCGGCGGCGTCGGGTTGATGTAGAATCCCGAGCCCCATTCGAAGCCCGCGACGTTCGTGAGCTTCGGCATAAATTCGATGTGCCAGTGGTAATAATCGTTGTGCTCCTCCTTGAACGGAGACGTATGGACAATGTAGTTATACGGCGGCGTCGAGAGCGCCCGGTCCATCTTCCGGAGAAGATTTTGCATGAGGTCTGCCAGGTCCTTAAAGTCCTCGTTCGTTGAACAGGCGTAGCAGGAGATGTGCTTCTTGGGCAGGATCCACGTCTCGAACGGGAACCGCGGCGCGAACGGCGCGAGGGCGATGAAGAGCTGCGACTCCATCACCACGCGGGTGCCTTTTTGCATTTCCTGCCTTATGATGTCGCAGAATATGCAGCGTTCTTTCAGGTTGTAATGTCGCTTGCACCCGTCCAGTTCTTCCTGGACCTGGATCGGCACGATGGGCAGGGCGATGAGCTGCGAGTGGCTGTGTTCGAGTGTCGCGCCCGCTGAAAGGCCTTCGTTCTTGAAGATCAGGACATACTGGAAGCGGGTGTCCTTTTTCAGGTCTTCCATGCGGTCCCGGTAGGCCCAGAACACCTCTTCCATGGCTTTCGCCGGCAGGTTCGAAAGCGTGGCGTTGTGGTCGGGGCTTTCAACGATCACTTCATGGGCGCCGATGCCGTTCATCTTGTCATAAATGCCGTCGCCCTGCTTGTTCAAGTCACCCTCTATCTGGAGGGCCGGAAACTTGTTCGGTACCACCCGGAGCCTCCAGCCCGGCCCGTTTGCGCAGTTCGCTCCTTCGGCGCGATAGGCCAGGACCTCGTTCGGCGTCGTGCGTTCATTGCCTTCGTCGAAAGGACAGAACCCCGCCCGTTTTTTGCTGCGCTGGTCCTGAAACTCATTGGGCCTCTTGCCCCGTTCCGACGAGATGATCACCCACCGGCCGGTGATAGGGTCTTTTCGTAATTCTGGCATAAAAGTTCCGCTCCTCGCCCCGCGATCTAAGTAACTACATGATTATTATATTACATCTTGCCGCCTATTGTCCAGCCCTGTCGTTACAACGAAAAACAGATATTACGTTTCAGCACGCCGTTCGTTAAGCGTCCCCCTTTGCTAAAAAGGGGTAAATAACTTTTGTGTTCTGCGGAGTATTACGCATTAACAGTTAGAGAAATAGAACGAAATGGCTGTCCGCCTTAGTCCTTTGGAATGAACGGTATGGTCAGCATGCCGGGGATCGTCATGATGCAGACAATGATGAAGAACATCTTGTAGCCGACGGCCTGCTGGATGTAGCCGCTCACAAAACCCGGGAGCATCATGCCAAGCGCCATGATGCCGGTGGATATGGCATAGTGCGATGTCTTGTATTTCCCCTCCGCGGAATAAATGAGAAATACGGTAAACGCCGTGAAGCCCAGCCCGTAGCCGAACTGTTCCAGCGCCACCAGGGGAAAAGCAAGCCCGATGGCCGGCTGATGGTATGCCATGTAGACAAAGAAGAGGTCCGGGAGGTGCATGGCGATCACCATGGGCCAGATGCATCGTCTGAATCCGTAGCGCGAGATCAGCCAGCCGCCGAGGATACCGCCGATCACAAGGGAAAGAATGCCCACTGTTCCGTACACCAGGCCGACCTCGGACGTGGAAAGCCCGAGCCCGCCGGCATTTTTCGCGTCCAGCAGGAACGGCGAGACCAATTTCATGAGCATCGCCTCTCCCAGCCGGTAGAGCAGGATAAAGGCCAGGATGACCGTTATTTTCTTTCGTTTGAAATAGGAAGTTATTATTTCGAGAAAGGAAGCGGTGCTGGAGGAGTTGCTGACCTGACGACGGCCATCCGCCGCCGGAAAGGGGAGCGCGAACCAGTGGTACACAAAAAGCAGCACGAATATCAATGCCGCGAAAATAAGTATCTTCATCCAGCTTGAGGCGACGTCGCCGCTCGATAACTCAAGCCACCCCGCCAGAAACACCAGAAACCCGGAGCCGAAGATCATCGCCAGCCGGTAGAACCCGGCCCGAAGCCCGACGAACAGGGCCTGTTCCTCGTTCGTCAGGGTGAGCATGTAGAAACCGTCAGTTGCAATATCGTACGTCGCGGAAACAAAGGCGCCCGCGGCGAACGCGGCAAGGGAGAAAAAGAAAAATCCTTCTGTCGTAAGTGTAAATGCGGCAACCAGCATGCAGGCGCCCATCACGAGCTGGGTGGAGAGTATCCAGCTTCGCTTGGTTGCGTACATGTCCACGAGCGGGCCCCAGAGCATCTTGATGACCCACGGCAAATACAGTACGCTGGTCCACATCGCGATGCGGGCGTTGTCAATGCCCATTCTCTTATAGAGGATGACGGAAACCGTGTTGATGATGATGTACGGCAGGCCTTCGGCGAAGTAGAGCGTGGGTATGATTGCCCAGGGATTGCGGGTGGTCACCGTTGGTTGTTTCATGCGGATAAGACTATCAAATTAACGGACAAACATCCAGTGAAAAAAAAGAAAACCGAGAGAAGATGGACGATGGATGACCGCTTCGCCAGGACGATAGACAAAAGCATTCTTCTTCCTTCGTCCCTCTTCTCTCGTCTCTCGTCCTTAGTCCCTCGTAATCCCTACTTTCCCTCAGCCTTCACCATCTCCATCGTCTTCTTGACATCCGGGATCAGGGGGCTGTCGGGATACTGCTTCATGAAATCTTCGAGCTCC
>DATDRO010000037.1:0-21740 GCA_035291685.1 Nitrospirota bacterium
CCTCGCCGCCTGCCGCGGCCGCGGCAGCCGCGTATTCGGTGAATGTCGGAACGGGTACCAGGACCTTTCGCGGTCTGTAGACGCGCGGTATAAGGTGGATAAGCGCGGTGGAACCATTGCCGCATACGATATGCCCGGGCCTGACGCCGAAATACCGCGCGATCGCCTTCCGGAGCTCGGTTGTCTCCTCATCGGGATAGCGATCACTGACGTCAAGCGCCCTCATCGCGGCCCGCAGGGCGGCGGACGAAGGCCCCAGCGGATTGACGTTCGCGCTGAAGTCGAGGATGTCCTTCTCCCTGACCCCATAACGCGCGACGGCGTCAAGAACATTCCCGCCGTGGACCCTCGTCGTCCTGACGATATTTTTGTCCGAGATGACCTCGCCGACCGACCGTAGCTCCAGGTCCTGCTGCACATTCTGCCCTGCGTTCTGCATGCTCAGCTCCTCGTTTTCATTGCAGATTCGGAATGCAAGTATGACATATTAAAAATTCGGATCTCACACAAAGTCACGAAGTCACAAAGAAAAATAATTATCATTTTCATTGAGTGCTTCTTCATGCCTCCGTGCCTTCGTGAGAGAACAAAACTTCTTACGGGATCATGAATACGGACCTTACAGCTCCGCCGCAATCTCCGGGAACCGCTCCTGCACGAAGTTCTCCGCCGTCTTTCTCGCGAGCGCGGCCGTCGGCTGCTGCATGACGAGCTGCGCGAGCTCGACGGCGTCGTGCATCCGGACCGACCTGACCACTTTCTTCACCCACGGGATCGACGCCACGTTCATGCTCAGATGCTCGAACCCCAAACCGAGCAGGATGGCCGCATAGAGCGGGTCCCCCGCCATCTCTCCGCACATGGCCAGAGGGATGCGCGCGTGATGAGCGGCCGCGGACACCTGCTTGAGCAGGCGGAGCACGGCGGGATCGAGCGGCTCGTAGAGGTACGCGACGTGCTCGTTCTGGCGGTCGATCGCGAGCGTGTACTGAATGAGGTCGTTCGTGCCCACGCTGAAAAAATCCACCTCAGCGGCCAGGAGGTCGGAGATCATCGCTGCCGACGGAATTTCTATCATCACGCCGACCTTCATATCTTCATTAAAGGCCGTGCCTTCGGATCTCAGCTCCTGTTTCACCTCGTCGAGTATTTTCTTGGCCTCATGCAGCTCGGGAAGACCGGAGATCATGGGATAGAGCAGCTTGATGTTCCCGTGGACGGTCGCCCGCAGGATGCCCCTGAGCTGGGTCTTAAAGACGTCTTTTTTATAGAGGCTGAAACGGATCGCCCGGAGGCCGAGAGCGGGGTTCGCCTCTTTTTCAAAATTGTCCATCAGTCCGATCTTATCGCCGCCCACGTCGAACGTGCGGATCACCACTTCCTGGGGGGCCGCTTTTTCAGCGACCTGACGGTAGGCATTATAATGTTCCTCCTCGGTCGGCAGTTTCGGCCTGTCCAGGAAAAGGAACTCCGTTCGATAGAGCCCGATACCGGTCCCGCCGTGCTCAACAACAGACTCAACCTCTCCGGGCAACTCGATGTTGCCCTGGAGGTACACCACGTGACCGTCGAGGGTCTCCGCCGGAAGCTCCCTGAGCTTGTCCAGCTCCTGTTCGAAGTACTTATAGCGTCGCTGTTTCTTAAGGTAGTCGAGAAATGTTTCCTCTTCCGGGGAAACGACCACCACCCCGTGGAGTCCGTCGACGATCACCACGTCGCCGGTCTTGACGGCCTCCGTGATCCTGTTGAGACCGACAGCCGCGGGGATCCCGAGCGAACGGGCAAGGATGGCGGTATGGGATGTCCTGCTGCCCGCGTCCGTCGCGAAGGCGAGGATCTTGTCCTTTCGCATCACAAGGGTGTCCGTCGGCGCGAGATCGTGCGCGATGACCACGGCCTCATCGCCGATATCAGCAAGGCTCTCCTGCTTGTGCCCGACGAGGTTCCTCAGGATACGTTCGCCTATCTGCTCGACATCGTGCTTCCGCCCGCGGAGGTATTCGTCCTCGATCGCATCAAACTTCTGCGCGATGGCGGTGATCGTCGCTTTGAGCGCGCCTTCGGCGTTCAGGAGCGCTTCCCTGATCCGCTTGACCGTGCTGTCGATGAGCATCTTGTCTTCGAGCAGCATGATGAGCGTTTCAAGAATATAGAGGTGTGATTTCCCGAGGTCCTTGCTCAGGCGTTTCTTGAGCTCTTCGAGCTGCGCCTTCGAGACCTCAACGGCCTTCTTGAAGCGCGCCACCTCGTCTTTGACGTTGACCTCCCCAATCCTCTGGCCCGCCACCACCACTTTCCGGCGGTCGAGGAGGTAGGCCCTGCCGATCACGATTCCGGGCGACGCCCCGATGCCCCGGTAAATTATTTCGTCCATTCCCTTAGTCCTTATCTGTCTTCTGTCTTCTGTCTTCTGTTTCTATTCCTTCTCTCCAAACTTGTCCTGAAAAAGCCGTTCGAGCTCAGCGAGCGCCCCGTTCTCGTCCGGTCCTTCCACCTGGAGCAGTATGCTGCTCCCCTTCGCCGCGGCGAGCATCATGATCCCCATGATGCTCTTGCCGTCCACTTCGAGGCCGTCTTTGCTCAGCGTTATCTTCGACGCAAAGGCGCTCGCGGACTTCACGATCTGCGCGGCGGCCCTCGCGTGGAGGCCGAGCCTGTTCTCAATGAGAAGCTCTTTCTTTATCATCAGACGGCTCCTAAAAAGGCCAGGACAACGCAGACAACGGCCAGGCCAAACATGAGTTTGGCAGGCGTGCCGCCTGCCCGCAGCAGTAAAACCATACCAAGCGTGGCCGCAAGCCCGCCAACGGCAATGGCAAAAGGGCCGGCAACGGGGACCGGCAGCCTGAACTCGGCCCGCCAGAGCGGGAGCATGCCGAGAATGCCGCCGAGGAGCGAGAGGGACATTATCTTGAGGTTCCGGGCCAGCTTCGTAAAATTAAACGCCGCCACCAGCGACACCGCATCCCCTCCGCTCTCATAGCCCAGGAACAGCAGCCAGACCCGAAGCCCCACATGCCAGATATTGTATATCACGAGGAACACCAGCGGGGCCCACCACAGGCCGGCCAGAAACACGGCCACGGCCGCGGCAACCGCGAACGGTTTGAGCGCCCCCCAAAAGAAGCTGTCGCCCAGCGCCCCGAGAGCCGCCATGAGCGCCGCCTTCATGCCGCGGACATCGGCGTCCCGGTTCCTGCCGGACGCCCGTCCCTCTTCCAGCCTCACCGCGGCGCCCAGGATGAACGACGCGAGATACGGCTGCGTATTGAAATATTCCAGATGGAGGTTGATCCGGGACGTCAATTCATCGCCGTTCGGGTACAGCCTCCGGAGCGCCGGCAGCATCGCGTACGCAAAACCGAGGGTCTGCATCCGGTCAAAGCTCCACGAGGCCTGGATCACAAACGCCCTCAGGAGGACCCTGACGAGATCAAGCGTCCTTATGTTCCTACGATCTTCCTTCACGATATTTTACCCCGACCCACGTCGCGGTCGCAGCGACCAGCATGACAAGGAGAAAACCGGCCCGGAGCGCAAGACCGATCGTCGCCGCCGTAACAAATCCGATAAGGAGAAACCCGTCCGCTGTTTTGATCGACAGCCTGCGCACAACCGAGGCAATGCCGAGCAGGGGGAGGAGCTTGACAAACAGCGACATCGAGCCCTGAAATCTCATTGGCAGACCGCTGAACAGGTGCGCCGCGATCAGGCCCAAAGGCAGCAGGACAAGATACAGGACAAAAGATTTTAAAAAAAAGACCGCGATGCCCGAAAGGTGCGCCCGGCTCAGCCTTCGCCCCGCGTGTTCTCCCGGCGTCGGCTCGGCCGCGGCGGCCAGCCGTGAGTTCCATTTTCGTATGAAACCGTCGGCCCTCATGGTTGCCGGAATCAGCGCCACCGTGAGGAGAAGAGAAAATCCTATCACCGGCAGCGGCTCCCTCCCGGCGCTCCCGAGGACCGCGACAGCCGTCGCCCAGACGGCCAAAATCGTCGAGTCAGCGGGTACGAACGTTCCGACCGGGATATCCATCACCCAGATAAGCTCAAGCACGATGCCGATGATGAGCCCTGTTGTGGCGTCCCCCAGCATCCAGCCCGTAAGCGGCCCCGCGACAATGGGCTGCGAGAACATGAACTGGCCCGCGGCCGTCCTGTCGAGACCGATGATCCCGCCCGCGAGCGCCACAAGAATGATATCAGTGAGTGTCTTTGTGTCGAAGATCGCCATGTATATCCTGATCCGTGGCACGAAGTCGGATAAATGCAAAATGCGAAGTGCAAAATGCAAAAATCAAAATGAAGAAATACATAAAATCATGGCCGAAGGGCCATACCACAATTTTGCAATTTGCATTTTGAAATTTGACTTATGCATTGCTGTCTTTGTGCCTTGTACCTTATGAAGTCTTACACACGCCCCCGAGCACCTTGGCGAGGGGCTGCGGCTTCTCCGTAGGGACCGTCTGGATGAATACCGAGACGCCCATGTCCATGATCGCCTTGAGCGCCTCCCGGTCGGCATCATCGACCGCGAGCACATCCATGAGCTTGCACTTCTTCGGAGTATAGTGCATCCCGCCGATATTGAGGGCCGTGCAGCCCAGACCCAGTTTGAGCGCGCGGAGAGCGTCCGACGGGTTCGAGAAGAGCAGGATAACGCGCTCTTTATCGTACGCGGAAGAGCGCGCCTCCGCGCATATTTCCTGGACCCCGCCGATGCATACCTTGAGCCCCTGCGGCGCGGATATCCGCATGATGGAGCACTGAGACGCATTCGATGCGACCGTGTCGTCCGCGACGAGGATGCAGGTCGCTTTCAGAAAATTCACCCAGCCTTCCACCACCTGTCCGTGGATCAGCCGGTCATCAATACGGGTAAATACGACCATCGGGAATCACTTCGCCCCTTTCAGCATCTGACTCGCGATCACAATGCTTTTCTGCCCCGCTTCCTGCACCAGCCGCGCCAGCTCCGTGATCGTCTTGTCGTCCCGGTGGTTCGCGAACTTAATGAGCATGGAGAGGTTCACGCCGGTGACCACCTCGACGGTCTCGCCGAGGAACGCGAGGGCGATATTGGACGGCGTCCCGCCGAACATGTCGGTAAAGACCATCACGCCGTTCTTCCGGTCCACCTTCCTGATGGCGTCCTGGATCTCGTCCCGGAGCGTCTCCGGGGCGCTCTCCTGTCTGACGCTCACCGCAAGGACCGCTTCCACCCTGCCCACGATCATCTCGGCCGCCTTCACCAGCTCACTTCCCATATCGCCGTGACATACCAGCACCAGACCGACCATGCTTTGTCTCCTTTCATTTCATTGCGGATTTGCAGATCGTTCCTTTAGTTATAGGGCGGGGGCGGTTCCTTGAGCGATAGACGCGCGCTTTTAAGTGCCCCGCAGATCTTCAAAATGCAAAAGTGCTTTTGGGACCGGATGCATGGCCTAATATCACTACTGCACAATCCGCACGTTTGCGCGGCAGAGCGAATGGACCGCCACCCCCGGTAACTGAAGCATTGCCGCAAATTATCAATTTCGGATTTTAAAATTTCCATCCCGCATTCCGCGATCCCCATTCCGCACTTGAACTCTCAGCTCCCCATATCCCGGTGTTTAACGTTCACCTCGTAGCCGCGCTCTCTGAGACGCCCGGCAACGGCGAGCGACACGGCGACGGAGCGGTGTTTGCCGCCGGTGCAGCCGAACCCGATCGTGAGATAGCTTTTCCCCTCGCTCCGGTAACGCGGCAGAAGATACTCGAGAAAACTCCCGAGCCTTGATAAAAACTCTTCGGATTCGGGACTGACCAGGACATAGTTGCTGACCGCGGGGTCCTCCCCTGTCAGGGGCCGTAATTCCGCCACAAAGTGCGGATTGGGAAGGAATCTCAGATCAAAGAGCAGGTCCAGATCATAGGGGACCCCGAATTTGTACCCGAAGGTGATCATGGTGATCACCATGGGCCTGCCGGCATCGGCCTCTGAATAGCGGCGTTCGACAGCCTGCCGCAGATCGTGCACCGTATAGTCCGTGGTGTCGAGTATTCGGTCCGCGAGCTTCTTGATCTCGCCGAGCGCTACGCGTTCCTTTCTGATGCCGTCGAGGAGAGGGGTCGCCCCCTTTGCCAACGGATGAGGTCTGCGGGTCTCGCTGAAACGCCGCACGAGCGCCTGGTCCGACGCCTCCAGAAAGAGCATCTCGACAGCAGGGCCCGACGCCCTGAGCCGGCCGAAGAGCTCCGGAAAATTTTCAACAAAGCCCTTTTCTCTGACGTCGATGCCGATGGCGGAATGAAACGCCTCCTCCGACCCCGCCGCGAACTCAATGAACCCGGGCAGCAGCATGAGCGGGAGGTTGTCCACGCAGTAATAGCCCATGTCCTCGAACGCCTTCAGCGCGGCGCTCCGGCCGGAGCCCGAGAGTCCCGTCACGATCACCATGCGCCTGCTGTTCATCCGGTCATCCTCTTTTTGAGCCTCCGGTTGAGGTCCCGCGCGGTAAAGACCCCCCGGTTCTTGAGGATCTGGTTCCTGGCAGCCACCTCGACGAGCGTGGCCATCGTGCGCCCCGGCTTTACCGGCAACTTGAGGTAGGGAATGTTCACGCCGAGGATCTTGTGGCGCTGCTCGCGCAGACCGAGCAGGCTGTAGTAATGGCCCTTCTTCCACTCCTCAAGCTCGACTATGAGGCCGACCATGCATGAGACGGCCGTTGCCGACGGGCCATAGAGTGAACGCACGTCAATGACACCGAGGCCCCTGATATTCAGAAGGTCGGCCCCCATGTCCGCGGCCTTGCCGATTATGGCGTCATCCATTTTGTCAAGCACCACGAGATCGTCCGCGACCAGTTTGTGCCCGCGGAGCACGAGGTCAAGCGCGGCCTCGCTCTTGCCGATGGCGCTCTCGCCGACAAGGAGCGTGCCGAGTCCGAACACCTGGACGAGCACACCGTGCATGCTCACTCTCGGCGTAAGCTTTTCGATAAGCGCCTTTGACAGGCCCGACAGGTTCCCGCTCTTGAGAACCGGAATTTTTGCGGATTCGGCCTTCGCAAGAAGTTCTTCATTCAATCTGCCGCCGCTCACGAGAATGCAGGCGGGCCGCTGCCGGAGCAGGTCCCTGATAAGGGGAACCTGTTCCGCCCGGGAAAGCGATGACAGGTGGGCTGACTGGGCCGGGGTGAGATGCACCACCCGGGAGGCCAGACCACGACGACTCAAGGGAGCGCTCAGTGACGGCTCGGCCACCTGGGGCGACTTGATCTCCCTCCCCAGGCCGGGACGTCCGGCGATCACCTCGGCCTTCTCTGTCAGATCTCTAACGGTCACCTTCATTTCTGCAAATATTTACTGTCCTCATCAAGTATGATCTTCCGGACATCCTGATTCGGGAGGGCTGCCCGAAGGTCTTCACGCAGAACCGGATTTTTCAGCAGCCGGGATATGCGGGCAAGGACCTTCAGATGGTCCCCGGGGTTGTCTTCGGGCGTGAGCAGAAGAAAAAAAAGGTGGACCGGTTTCCCGTCAAGCGACTGAAAATCGACGCCGTTCCTCGATCTGCCGAAAGCGACGACGATCTCCCGCAGGCCCCGCACCTTTCCGTGCGGAATCGCCACCCCGTCGCCGATGCCCGTGCTCCCGAGCGCTTCCCGTTCGGCCAGCACACGGACGATCCCGTCCTCCTCCCGCACCTTGCCCGCCGTTTTCAGAAGTCCGGCGAATTCCCGGAGCACGCCGTTCTTATCGACCGCCTTGATATCGTCGATCACGAGGTCGTTCTGAAAATGGTCTTTGATGCTCACCATGCGTTGTTCCCTTTCACCCAGATGTCATCCACTTCTTTTTCTCACGCTCGTCGGCGGGATCCGGAGCTCCTCACGGTACTTCGCCACCGTCCTCCTCGCGATCGTGACGCCCTGCGCCTTGAGGACCTCGACGATCTGCTGGTCCTTGAGAGGCTTCGACGGCTCCTCTTCCTTGATCATTTTCTGAATGGTGTCCTTGACGGTGAGAGAGGACACATCACTGCCCGTTCCTCCCGAAAAACCGGTGGTGAAGAAATATTTCATCGGATAGATGCCCTGGGGCGTGTGCATGTACTTGTTCGTCGTCACGCGGCTAATCGTTGATTCGTGCATCGAGATGTCCTCGGCGACGTTCTTGAGCACCATGGGCTTCAGGTGTGAGATCCCTTTTTCCAGAAAATCGTGCTGGAACTGGACGATGCTCTCGGCCACCTTGTAGATCGTCTTGTTCCGCTGCTCCATGCCTTTGATAAGCCACTGCGCGGAACGCAGCCGCTCTTCTATATAATCCTTGGTGGCCTTGTCGATCTCTTCCTTCCTGCCGAGAAGCTTCCGATAGTACGGATTGATGCGCACGCGGGGAAGCCCTTCTTCGTTCAGCTGGATCTCATACCGGTCTTCCACTTTGACCACATAGACATCCGGCACCACATAGTGCGTATCGTCTTCGGTGTAGGCCCTTCCGGGCTTTGGTTCAAGCTCATGGACGATGACCTGGGCGGCCTCCATCACTTCCTGGAGCGTGATCCCCAGCGCCTTCGCTATGTTTCCATACCGCTTTTTCTCGAGGTCCGTAAGGTGCTGCTGAATGATCTTTTCGACGAGCGTCCCTTCGAGGTCGAGTTGCCGCGCCTGGATCAGGAGACATTCCTGAAGGCTCCGCGCCCCCACACCGCTGGGATCGAAACGCTGAATGATATTGAGCGCCTGTTCCAGGGTGGCGGCGGGAAGGGCGGCCTGCTGCGCAAGTTCTTCGAGCGGGGTCCGGAGATATCCGTCATCGTCGATATTGCCGATGATCCATTCGCCGCATTTGAGAAGACCGGGGTCCGACAGGGAAAGCCGGAGCTGCCAGAGAAGATTGTCGCTTAACGAAGGGCGGCGGGTGAGCGTCTGGTCATACGAGGGCAATTCCTTGTCATCCGCCTCTCCATGCCCGAAATCCCGTCCGTCTCCCATCTCGTTCAGGTAGTCGTCCCAGGCAGGTCCGAGATCGAGATCGCTTTTGAGCTCGGTCACTCCCTCGGGCTCCGCGCTCTGGCCTTGATCAGGAAGCGCCTCCTGCGACACCGGGGCTTCCGGCGGGGCCTCCGCGTCGTTTTCAGCTACTTCCCCCTCGGGAGCGTCCGAAGCCAGCTCTTCGAGGACCGGGTTTTCCATGAGTTCCTGGGAAACCGACTGAACGAGCTCGAGCCGCGACAGCTGCAGCAGCTTGATCGCCTGCTGGAGCTGCGGCGTCATGATGAGTTTTTGCGATAGCTTTAGTTCGAGTCTGGCTTCCATACGTTTAGAACAAATTCCAATTTACAAATCCCAATCTTCAAATAATCACCAATGACCAAAACCTCAATAACCAAACAGTTTGGAACTGAGTATTTGGATATTGGAATTCTTCACCGTTACATCCTGAACCCCTCGCCCAGATAAAATTCACGCACCCGGGGGCTCGCGGTGATCTCCGAGGCGCTCCCCGCTTCGATGATCTTTCCCTCGCTGATGATATACGCCCGGTCGGTGATGGCGAGGGTTTCCCGCACGTTGTGGTCGGTGATCAGGACGCCGATCCCCTTGGTTTTCAGAAGTGAGATGATGCCCTGAATATCCTGTACCGCGAGGGGATCGATCCCGGCAAAGGGTTCGTCGAGCAGAATGAACTTGGGCGACAGGGTAAGAGCGCGCGCGATCTCGACCCGGCGCCTCTCCCCGCCCGAAAGCGTGTATGCCTTGCTGTCGGACAGGTGCGCTATGCCGAGCTCCGAGAGCAGGCTGTCCTGGCGCTCTTTACGTTCAAGCTCGGAGATGTTCAGGGTCTCGAGTATCGCCATGAGGTTTTCCGATACCGAGAGTTTTCTGAAGACCGAGGGCTCCTGGGGAAGATAGCCGATGCCGTTTCTCGCCCTCTGGTACATCGGCATTCGCGTGATGTCCGTACCGTCAAGGGACACCCTGCCCTGGTCCGGTTTTATCAGCCCCACCACCATATAGAAGATCGTGGTCTTCCCGGCCCCGTTGGGCCCGAGGAGCCCGACGACCTCTCCGTTATTGACCTGGAGGCTTACTCCCCGGACGATCTTCCTGCCCTTGTAGCCCTTCTCCAGTTTTTTCGCTTCAAGCCCCGGCATAGTTTTCCGTTCAATCTCCCCGCGCTTTACCCCGTTAGAGATCGCGTCAAGCGAAACATCTCCAACGGGGCTTACTGGCCCCGTCTCTTTTCCAGGGCCTTGTCCTGATAGAAAAGCACCCTGCCGCCTTCGACGACGCTGCGGTCGTTTCGTATGTACAGCGTTATCCGGTCGCCGCCGAGCTGGTTTTCGTTCTCGATGATACGCGCATCACCGGTAAGGACGATCTTTTCTTCGCGGCTGTAGTACAGCGCGCGGTTCGCAAGCGCCACCCTGCCTTCCCTGCGGACCACCACATTGCCCACGGCTTCGATCTCTTTGACGCCCTTTGTCGACACATCATAGAAAACAATGAGCTGGTCCGAATAAAGGGTCATGTCCTCTTTTTTGAGCGTGACGTCTTCGAAAAACATCACCTTGTCTCCGAGCTTGTCCGCCTTCATCCGTTTGGAGGTGATCACCACCGGCTCTCTCGCCTTCAGCGCCGGCTTATCGGGCCCCGGGGCCGCGCCTGCAAGAAAAAAGGCGACAAGAATGAGAAGGCTATTCCTGAAGGACCGCTTTAACATTGTTCTCCACCACGATCGTATTGTCGTCCACCATCGCCGATATCCCGCGTCCTTCAAGATAGATCTCGCGGCCAAGCAGTTTGAAGGGGTCCGCGGTCCGCACAACACGCTCCCCGGCGTTCCAGTTGAGCGCATTTGTCGTTAAGAGGTAGCCGTCACTCGTCACGATCCTGACCTCGCGGGACTCGCCGCGTATCGTCGCGTTGCCGTTCACCGTGTTCATGATGCCCGTTTCGCCGATAAGCACCCCGTCTCCCCTGCCGGGATTCTTGAATACGATCTCCACGTCCTGCAGTTTTGCTTCTTTATTCTCGTACAGGTCGGCCTTCAGGCTGCTCATGCTCCACGAAACTCTGCCCTTTTCGGACTGTACTGATTTGAAGCCGTCCATGCTTAAAACGAGCCTGACGCCGGGGGCCGGCTGAAACAACGTGGGCAGGGCGATCTCCCGTCCGCGGAAGAGATGAAAACCACCATAGGCGGCTACAAGAATAAGAACCGCGGATATCGCCTTAAAAACCCTGTTTTTTTTCACATTCATACAACACTCTTAATGAACATGGCGGCCTGTACGGCCGCCCTATGCATAATTTATACCATAGCCCGGTGGATATGTAAAGGCCAAAAAATTTCGGAGGGAAAAAGTCCGTCCTCGGGAAAACGAAATTAACCGGCAAGCCTTGCCTTGAGGGCCGTTATCTCACGCTCCCTTTCCTCAAGGAGTTTCTCAAGGTCCGCATGGGACGACACTTCACGCACAACCGACTGAATAAAGCGCTTGCCCATGAGCGTGAGCCCCACGGCGCTCATCTGGACAGGCACAACCGTTGTGTCGGCCTTCCGAAGTTTGCCGTGTCTGATGGACTGGCGACCTTGGCCGGCCTCCGAGAGAACGTCCTGCGGCTGCGCGGGATCAACAAAGAGCTCGAAGAGGTTCTTATGGAGAAGGTCGTACTTCCCATAACCGCTCAGGCGCGCGGCTTGATCGTTCGCGAACACGACATCGCCGTTTTCGGCGAGAAGAAATATCGATTCAGAGGCGTTCTCGACGAGGGTCCGGTAACGCTCTTCCGATGCCCTTAATTCTTCGGTCTTCTCCGAAACCCACTGCTCGAGCTCCAGATTCATTTTGCGAAGTTCTCCCTGAAGCTGCTCGTTCAGTATCGTCGTTGAAAGGATGCCCGCGAGCGTGGTAAAGAACGTTATTTCCTCGTCGTTAAAATTCTTTGCCTTGGCGTACAGAAGTTCCATCACGCCCATGAGAGCGCCGTTCGAATACACATAGAGCGGCAGGCAGTAAACGGAAGTATAGCCGGAAAGGACAAGCCCGGGTATCTCGCGGAACCTCGCATCGGCATGAACGTCTCTGAGCACGACAGGCTCGAGCCTCCGCGCAACCCATCCTTCGATGCCCTCGCCCAGCGGAATACGGACGTTCCCCACTGCTGCCCGGCGTTCGTCTTCGTTGATCGCCGCAAGCACGATGTTGTCCTGTCTCTTTTCATAGAGGTAGATCATGCAAAGATCCGCATCCATGACCCTGGCCGTGACATCAACAACGTCCTTCAGGCGGTCCGGGAACAGACGGGGTGAATTGGCCGCATAATTCACATCATAGATGCCGAGGAACTTGATGAACAGGTCGTCCTTGATATCGAGGACCTCTTCCTGCTTGAGATGCAGTTCGAGATTGGCGTCCTCCAGCCTCCGGTAATACGGAAATATCGTCCCCTTATACAGGAGGTACGTGAGAAACGGTATGACGGACAGGAGAACGAGAAGAAAAACAAGGTCGTCACGCCCGCCATGGGCGACGGCATATCCTGATGCCGCGCCGATCAAGACGCCGGCCGCCAGAACGACCGCGACCGATGAAATCAGCGCTCCTTTTTTGTGAACTGATCCTCCACTGTTGTTCGGCATTCTCTCGCTCCTCCCGGTTCCCCGCCTGTCGGCGGACAGGCCCGCTTGATTGCGGGCGTAAAAACCATTATCGTTGTATGAGACGCGCCAGGTCATGAACGGCCTGGTCGACATGGGCCGGCACATCAACGGCAATGCCGCGGCCCCTCAGTTTCATAAAGAGCTCGGTGAGGGGCGGGGGCTCGATGTTCGAGGCCCTCAGTTTTTCGAGCTGCATGAAGATCGTCGACGGCGGCCCCGCCGTGATGACGCCGCGGCCCATCGCCAGCACATAGACGCGGTCCGCGAAGCTACCGACGAGATTGAGGTCATGGGTGGTCATGATAATGGTCATGCCCTCGCTGTTCCTCCTGTTAAGAAGCCCCACGAGCTCCCCCCGGGAGCGGGTATCGAGCCCCTCGAACGGTTCATCGAGTATCAGCAGCTCGGGCCGCGTGACCAGCGCGCCGGCGAGGGCCACCTTTCTCTTCTCCCCACCCGAGAGATAGTGGCATATCTTGTCCCGCAGGTGCGTGATCCCGAGCTCGGCAAGGACATCCTCCACCATCCGGGCGATCTCCTGTTTGCCGTGACCATAATTACGCGGCGTGAATGATATGTCGTCCCAGACGGTCGGCGAGAGGATCTGTTCTTCCACGTTCTGAAGGAGCACCCCGATCCGCTCCCGGACCGAAGAATAATGGGTCGCCGGATTTACGCCGAACACCGAGACGCTGCCTTCATCCGGCTTGAGGAGCCCCAGAATGTGATGGAGGAGCGTGGTCTTTCCCGAACCGTTGCCGCCAAGCACGGCAACACGCTCGCCCCGGTTCACCACAAAGTCGAGTCCGCAGATATGGATCTCCGTGGTGTCCGGGTACACATGCTTGAGGCAGCTCACCGTGATAATGGATTCCATAATTGTTAGTACCCCAATAGCTATTAATCGTCTCAAAAGAGAATCGACATTATCAGAAAATCTCCCCCAACCCCTCTTTTACAAAGAGGGGCGTTCCTCCCTTTGGAAAAGGGAGGGTAGGAGGGATTTTAACAAATTGGGATGTCAATACTATTATGAGACCGTTAATATAGCAAAAAAACAAATACCGTCGTATTTCATCACTTCCACACAACCACCAGCATCAGGACGGCCGTGCCCGCGCCGATGGGGAGCCAGTCATGCCTGCTGGGCCGGCCGATGCGGGCCTCCGCCATGCTCCCGTTGTATCCCCGCACCGCCATGACGGCATACAGTCGGGTCGCCCGTTCCACCGCCCGTATGAGCAGCATGGCGAGGCCCTTCGAGATGTTCGAGCTGTTCTTGGCGAGACTGCCCGGAGAAAAACCGCCGCGCAGGCGGATGGCGGCCGCAAAACTGTTCATCATGTCGAGGAGGATGAACAGCGTCCGGTACGTCATGAACAGCCCCGAGGCGATGATCTCGGGAAGAAAGGTGCTCATCAGAGAAAATATCTTCGGGTACGGCGTGCTCACGATAAGCATGACCATTGCGAACGCGGGCGTTACCGCCTTGAAGAACAGGAGCCCGTACATCCAGGCGCCTCCCCGGAGGCTGAGCCCGTACAAAACCGCGAAGACCGCGGGATAGAGCGAGAACAGCGCCACGGTGGACCAGGGAAGGCGGGATGCCGTCGCCGCAATGAGCAACAGCGCGTATCCGGCCGCGAGCGGATACGGGTTCTTCGACATCACTGCCGCCGTCACCACGAGGCCCACAAACAGGCTTTTGGAAAATGCCGACGCACGATGGAACGGTCCGGATCCCGTCGCCGCCCAGTGGTCTATCCTCGCAACGTCGATCACCGCTCTCTCCTCACCCTATTTCTCCGCGCTTGTGCCCCGGTGCAGTACATGACCGAGCAGGTCCGGCTTGACCTGGGAAATAAACTTCATTACCGAGCCCGTGATCGCGGCCTCTATGACCCATCCGATAGAACCGAACGAAAGCACGACCGCGGCGAACATCCGTACAGAGTCTCGGATCGCTCCGGCGTGTTCCTCTTCATGCCCGAAGAGCGCGGGGTTTACGCGGGAAACGGCTACGATCCCGATCAAGAGGAGCGTCGCGACGAACTGCGTCAGAACAGTGGCCGTTGCCGCCCGCCAGAACACCGGGAGCCGTTTCTTGAGCAGGAAAAAAACGGTGTGCCCCAGAACCGCCTCGGACCCGAGAAGGAACGTGTTCAGCCCCAATACCGTAATGCCGCCGTGGCCCATCAGGGCAAGCATTACGTTTGCGATAAATGCCGCCACAAACCCCAGGGCGGGGCCAAGGAGGATGCCGGCTGCAACCGAAAGATTGATGTGGTACCCAATGATGAATATCTCGAGGTTCATGGCCACGAGCATGGCCGCCGCGACAGCGCCGAGCAGCGGGATTTTCCGCTTCATGTCGATGTTCCGAAGTTGAAGCAGGCTGAATCCCAGAATAAATGCCATGAGAATAAAGCCCGACACCCAGAGCCAGACAGGCAAAATGCCGTCCGGTATGTGCATATGGGTCATGTTTGGTCCTTAGGCAGTGATACGGTTTTAGAACAGCGCGGTCAGCAGCGTGGTCGTTACAGTACCGTGCTTGCGATCTTCATGATGAACGACTTCGTCCCTCTTCCCTCGTCCTTCGTCTCTTTTCCCTCGTCCCCGCGATCAGTCCGCGTCGTGGTCATTTTTCATCTTCTTGATAAAGACCACTCTCCCGTCACCACCGACAAAGAGATTGAGTATCCAGCTTATGATACTGACGAGGAGGGCCCCGAACAGCGCGGCGCCGAGGGTTTCAATGGCGAAACCCGGGACCAGGCCGGCAACAAGTTTGAGCATGGCCGCGTTGATCACGAGGGTAAAGAGTCCGAGCGTCAGGATGTTGATCGGGAGGGTGAGGAGCAGCACCACCGGCCTGATCACGGCATTGACGATGCCGAGAATACCGGCGGCAAGAAGCCCTGCCGTGATGCTCTGGATCTTGATGCCGTTTATGAGGATCCCGGCGGCAACCAGGGCAACTAAATTAATGGACCACCGCAAAAGAAAGCCGATCATGTCCCCCCCTGAACAAAAAAATTTTAACACAGTTCTGCGGTATTTGCAACCCCGGATTGAAAAATAGGCTTGAGAATTGCACCTTCCCGTGATATGAGGCGCCCTGCATGAAGAGAAAGGAGCAGTAAATCAATGACGCCATCCTCTGTTCAGCAAAAATACGCGGGAAACGACGCGTATCGGTTCTTGATGCGGTGCAAAATTATTATTTGACTTTGATTGGTTTGTGTGCTAAAAATTCAAGCACTTATACTCCAGTTAACGAATTGATGAGAAAGGACTTTATACGGTGAAAGGAATTGCTAAAAGGGCGCTGGCCATAAAGCCTTCGCCGACCCTCGCGACGGCGGCGAAGGCAAAAGCCATGAAGGCCCAGGGGTTCGATGTTGTGGACTTCGGCGTCGGGGAGCCTGACTTCGACACGCCGGACAATGTAAAAGAAGCCGCCATAAAGGCGATCCGGTCCGGGTTCACCAAATACACCCCAGCCTCAGGCACGGACGAACTGAAAGAGGCGGTGATCGAAAAGCTCAGGAAGGACAATGGTCTTGAATACGAAAGATCCCAGATCATCATCTCCTGCGGGGCGAAGCACAGCCTCTATAATATCGCCGAAGCGCTGTTCGACCCCGGTGATGAGGTGATCATCCCTTCTCCCTACTGGGTCTCCTATCCCGATCAGGTGCTTCTGAACGACGCGAAGCCGGTCATTGTGAAGACGACCGAGAAGGAAGGCTTCAAGCTCTCCGCGAAAAAACTCGACAAGGCCATAACGAAAAAGACCAAGGCCCTTATCCTGAACAGTCCCTCGAACCCCACGGGCCTGGCGTATGATACGAAGACCCTCGAAGAGATCGCGGCAATAGCCGTCAAGCGCAAGATCCATGTCATTTCCGACGAAATTTACGAAAAACTGATCTACGACGGCTTCAGGCATGTCAGCATCGCCTCGCTCGGACCGGAAATAAAAAATTTGACCATCGTGGTCAACGGCGTGTCCAAATCGCACGCCATGACCGGCTGGCGCATCGGCTATGCAGCGGGGCCGAAGGACGTGATCACCGCCATGGCCAATATCCAGAGCCAGAGCACGTCGAACCCCACGTCCATATCGCAGAAGGCCGCGGTCGAGGCGCTGCGAGGGCCCCAGGATTTTATCGGGACCATGAATGTCGAATTCGACAAAAGAAGAAGATACATGGTGGACCGTCTGAACAAGATCAAGGGTGTCTCCTGCCTGATGCCTGTCGGGGCGTTTTATGCCTTCCCGAGGCTCTCTGCGTTCTTCGGCAAGCGTACCACGAACGGCGCGGTCATCAGGAACTCGGCGGACCTTTCCGTCTACCTCCTCGAAGACGCCAAGGTGGCCCTTGTCTCAGGCGACGCCTTCGGGGCAAAGGATCATATACGCCTTTCCTATGCGACCTCCATGGAGAATATCGTGAAGGGCGTGGACAGAATAGAGGAGGCGCTCCATCGCCTGCGGTGACACGCACCGAAGTTCTTCGCGGGGTTTTCCCGGCGGTCATGATAAGGAGGGTGCATGAAGGCATTTACCTATCTGTTGCTCCTGCTGCTCCTCGCGGGGCTCGGCGGGGCTGCATATTTCTACCAATATATCCACCGTCCCATGGCCACGGAACATGCGCGCATGAAAATCGGCATGCCGGAAATGGACCAGGCAAAAGCCGAATTGAATAAGTACCGGGAGAGGGACAGCTGGCTAAAACCGACAACGGAAACGTTAAGTACGGGGCTGGATAAAGAAGTGAAGGCGGGCGCGGCGGAGGTCGTTGTCGCTGAAAACGGCACGGTGGTGGTCAATATCTCGGAAAAGGCGCTCTATACCGCGGGCTCGGTCACCTTTGCCAAAGACAGCCCTCAGACGCTTGCGGAGATAGCTTCTCTGCTCAAGAGCCTGAAAGACCTGAAAGACAAACAAATATCCATAGGCAATGTTACGGAATCCATTCCGCCCCAGGGTAGTGGCAGGCGGAAAATACCCGGACGAGAGGCACGGGAACTCGCCGCGGCGCGGTCACTGGCGCTCGTGAAATATCTCGAGAAAAACGGCGTTGCGCAGGAATCGCTGGTCGCCGCTGCATATCCTGCAAAACAATCTGACCGGGGATTCAAGATCAGGGACCATAAGACCGTCATTATCATCGGCCATCCGCCGAGGCCCATCCATGAAGCGGCTGCGCCCGCCCCGCCTCAAACGAAGCCGGCCCCGCCGCCGCCAACAACAAAAGGGTCGTCGCAGACACCCGCTGCATCGCCGGACAAGCCGAAACCCATCCCGATACAGCCGGCGCCACCGAGGCCTCAATGACGATTCATTGCGGAAGGCGCAGAGCAAACCCCGTTCGCGTTGCTCCGCTTGACGCGATCTTGTGCGGGGTAACAATGGAGCATACATGTCCGAAGAGCAACTAAGAACGCGTATCCAGGAGCTGGAACAGGAACTCGAAGGGGCTCATCTCCAGGCGAAGACCCTCGGCGACCTGCTTGAGAAAAAACTGAACGAGATATACACCCTCTATCATGTATCGCGGACCGTAAGTTCTCTGCTGGATATTCATGAAATGCTCCGGCAGGTAAGCGGGATCATCAAAAAATCCATCCCCTTTGACCGGATATCTCTCTACCTGCTTGATGATAACAAGGAAGCGCTTGATCTTCATTTTTTCAGCGGACTGGACGTCCACGAAAAAGTGAGTATCCTCAGAGGAGAAGGGACGCCGGGAAGGATATTTGAAAACGGCGAACACGTCCACATCCACGATCTCTCGGTCTTCTACGAGACATTCAACGATTTTATCCATTTCCCGGGCGAATCAAAAAGAAGCGGTTCCTACATCGGGATCGCCCTCAAGGTCCACAATATAACGATCGGCGTCATCGGCATGGACAGCTCGGTAAAGTTCGGGCTCGGCGTCGACGACATGGACCTCATGGCCGAACTGTCGCACCAGATAGCGGCGGGCATAGAAAAGTCCCGGCTCTTCGAACAGATCCAGCAGCTCTCCCAGATCGACGGCCTCACCGGTCTCTATAATCACCGCATCTTCCAGGAAAAACTCCGGCAGGAAGTGAACCGGCGCAACAGGACCCAGAAGCCCCTTTCGCTCATCATGCTCGACATCGACCACTTCAAACAGGTCAATGACAATTACGGACACCAGTCGGGAGACTCGATTTTGAAGGAGCTGTCCGAGATCATAACCAGCCAGAGCCGGTGCACAACGATCGATGTCTGCTGCCGCTATGGCGGCGAGGAATTCGCCATCATCATGCCCGAGCTGGAGCTCCACAACGCCGTCAAAGTGGCCGAGCGGCTCAGGAAAGTCGTGGAAAACAACGGTTTCAGGATAAAGGAAGGCGATCCGGATGTAAAGGTGACCGTCAGCCTCGGGGCCGCCGGGGTCACGGGCGCGGACGATCTGAGCCCGGAGGAACTCGTGAAAAAAGCGGATGAAGCCCTCTACCTTTCAAAGAAGAACGGCAGGAACCGCGTGAGCTTCTCGCCGCTGGATCCCGTAAAGTAATTGATGCTCCCTGCAGTCTCCCGCTCAAGCGGGACGGGACAGGGAATCTCGATTCTCAAGGTAAGAACATAATCGTATTCGCTCGCATTTCCCGCAGTTTGCAAGCTGCGGGAAATGCGCTCACTCCAGAATTCGCCGCGCCTTCATCCGCCGAATGAACGGACACCGCGCGGAGCCGGAGCGAGGTCATTTCGGTTTTTCCGATTTACCCGTGAGGATCTCGATCTTCGCCTTTGCCCGAAGGTCCGCCATCCATTTCCCCGTGAGCTCGGCGGTCCGCCGCGCCTCGGTATCCACCTTCAGTTTATTTTTTACCTGTTCAAAACTCAGTTGATGCTCGGGCTTTTTCTCTCCTGCCTTGATGATAAACCAGGTCCCGTCCGCCTGAAGCAGGCCGCTCATTTCCCCCTCCTTGAGCCGGAACGCCTCATTCTCTATTTTAGGAAACTTCAGCCTTCCCCGGTGAATATAGCCGAAATTCCCGCCCTTCACGCGGTAATCGTCTTCCGACATTTCCTCCGCTACGGCGGCAAAAGCAGTTCCGCTCTTGATCTTTTTGAGCGCCGTGCGCGCCTTTTTTTTGTCCTTGATGGAGATCAGCATCAGTTTTACGGCTTCCGGCTGCTTAAACATGGCCATGTTCTTATCGTAATACTGCCTGAGCTCGATCTCATTTGTCTTCGCCGGCTCGTCAACCGTTTTCGCCGTTACGGCCTGTATAAGGATGTCCCGGACGACCATGGAGCGAAGCTCGTCTTCCGTGACGCCCAGCTGTTCAAGAGCTTTCTTATATTCCTTTTTTGATGGGAACCGCTCCCTGATCTTTTCCATCCGGGCCTTGAGCTGCTTCTTATCCGGTTTCATGCCTTTTGCGACGGCATCCTGATACTGCAACTGGTGGTCGATCAGGTTCTGGAGCGCCTTGTCCCGATATTCGTCCCGCTTTACCTTCGATACTCCGCCGTGGAATGTCGTGCGAGGGACCAACCGGTCGAGCTCCGTCTCGAGGTCGCGGGATGTAAGAGCGTCGCCATTCACCTTTGCGACCACGGCGACCACCGTATCTCCGGCATATGACACTGCGGAGGAGAGAATAAAGAAAAGTACCCAAAAAATGCCGCGCATAAGAAACCCCTTTCTTTTTTAAAAGAGGCGTTGAGCTCATGATTGTTTCCTTCCCAACGCGACTTTAATACTTCAAGACCGTGCCATGTGCCGTACTGTATCACGAGGTGGCTGAGAACTCAAGCGGAAAAGTGGTGCTTAATTCGCATCCCCGCTGTTCCGGTTCGCCGCACGTGACGTTATGAGTATCGCCAGATGAATGAAATATGCGGGCCCGACGACCGCCGCAATACGAACGATTTCACCGGGGTTGAGTCTGAGATAAAAGCCCATTGAATAGGGTATGAACAGAACTGCCATATATCCAACCCAGGCGCCGACAACTGCTGCCGGAACTATCCAAAGTGAAAGCTGCCGGAGTCTGAAATAAGAATGGACTGCCAGGCCTATGAGCGCCCCCTGCGACAGCGGTAGAAAATACGCTCCGCCGATGAGAGTACCGATAAAGGTAGCCGAAACAGACCATGACAGCATCCCCACGCAAAACCCGAGAACAAGGGTCCAGATTTTTTTCATGGCACTCAGCTTGAAGTTCCAGGCCATTGTTGTAAAAAGACCGGCAACAGCGCCGCCCCATGCAAAGAACATATTCACAGGGGTCATTGCTGCAAAGACCACGGTATGCGACGAACCGGACCCTGTACGCATGATTATTTCACGGAAGATCTCCTGAATGGCTATGGAGACCTCCGGATGACGCTGGTTTACGAACACCTCCCAAACGTGCTGACAGATGATCCCGACTGCCACGGTGACAAGGGGGGCAGTCGCCATGGGAACAACATCCTTCACGTTGAAACGGGTGATATGCGCGGCCCGTTCATTAAGCCGTTTGCCGTTTATAATAATTGCCGCCCACAACCCGGCAACAATGAGACCTGTTGTCATCGCGAGAGGGAATACATATACTTTGCCATGGAACAATTCTATGACGGCGTATATAAAAATGAAGAGAAAAAAGGCCAGTGGAATGGGGAAAATGACCGCCTGCGCCACCTCGCCGGCAGCGAGTTGTCCGATACCCGGCAGCAGTGTCAACAATGCATTTCTTCGCCTGCAGCCGACAGGACCAAGCGCCCGCTGAAGATATGCGATGGGTCGCGTATCGCTATCCGGCCCCAGTCGTTTGTGAGTAATAAAATCCTTCACGGCAAGAAACGCCAAGAGGACGACAATGACCAGTATCCCTAAAAGGGAACCTCTGCTCAGCAAAAGATACATGCGCTGCTTTAAACGCGACAGGGAAAGAATATCGTTGAAACTGTCCCTGCCGAATGTACCGAGAAGATCGCCGTCCAGGCTGATACGAAAAATACTCATGGACTCACGGTCCGAGACCAGAACGTCGGCGGCCCTGACCAATACATCCTGCGGATCGATTTT
>DATDRO010000038.1:0-12908 GCA_035291685.1 Nitrospirota bacterium
CGCAGACGCAGGACTGTAATTGAAGTTCCCCGCCGCTCGCCGCGGGGAATCTTCGATTCTCATGGTAAAAAGCATCATCGTATTCGCTCGCTAACGCTCACTCCAGAATTCAAACATCAACCCACCCCGTCGAGGGGCGCTGCAGCAGCCACCGCAAGGTGGGTCTGTCAGGCTCGATGGGGTGGATCAACATGCAGCAACGGCGCCCATTCATAAATCTTGTGAATGGAGTGTCCTATGACCAAAGACTACGTTGTCGCCGACATCAATCTGGCCTCTTGGGGCCGCAAAGAAATCGCCATCGCCGAAACCGAAATGCCCGGCCTGATGGCCATCCGTGCAGAATTCGCCAAGACGCAACCGCTGAAAGGCGCGCGCATCACAGGCAGCCTGCACATGACCATCCAGACCGCTGTGCTGATCGAGACGCTGAAAGCGCTCGGTGCGGAAGTGCGCTGGGCCTCGTGCAACATCTTCTCGACGCAAGACCACGCTGCGGCCGCCATCGCGGCCGACGGCATTCCGGTGTTCGCGGTCAAGGGCGAATCGCTGACCGATTACTGGGACTACACCCACCGCATCTTCGAATGGGCGGATGGGGGGCTGTCCAACATGATCCTGGACGACGGTGGCGACGCAACACTGCTGTTGCACCTCGGCGCGCGCGCCGAGAAGGATGCCTCTCTGATCAGCAAGCCGACCTCGGAAGAAGAGACCTGCCTGTTCACCTCGATCAAGGCCAAGCTGGCCACCGACAAGACCTGGTATTCCAAGCGTCTCGCCGCAATCAAGGGCGTAACCGAAGAGACCACCACCGGCGTGCATCGCCTATATCAGATGCATGAACGCGGCGAACTGAAATTCCCGGCGATCAACGTCAACGACTCCGTCACCAAGTCCAAGTTCGACAACCTGTACGGCTGCCGCGAATCGCTGGTGGACGGCATCAAGCGCGCCACCGATGTGATGATCGCGGGCAAGATCGCGCTGATCTGCGGCTACGGCGACGTGGGCAAAGGCTCGGCTCAGGCCATGCGCGCATTGTCGGCCCAGGTTTGGGTGACCGAGGTCGATCCGATCTGCGCACTGCAGGCCGCAATGGAAGGCTTCCGCGTGGTCACCATGGAATACGCCGCCGGCAAGGCCGACATTTTCGTGACCTGCACCGGCAACTTCCACGTGATCACCCACGACCACATGGTGAAGATGAAGAATCAGGCCATCGTGTGCAACATCGGCCACTTCGACAACGAGATCGACGTCGCCTCGCTGGAAAAATACCAGTGGGAAGAAATCAAGCCGCAAGTTGACCATATCATTTTCCCTGACGGCAAGCGCATCATCCTGCTCGCCAAGGGGCGTCTGGTGAATCTGGGTTGCGCCACCGGCCACCCGTCGTACGTGATGTCGTCCTCCTTCGCTAATCAGACCATCGCGCAAATCGAACTGTTCACCCGCAACAAGGACTACCCGGTCGGCGTGTACACCCTGCCCAAGCATCTGGACGAAAAGGTCGCACGTTTGCAACTGACGACGCTGAATGCGCAATTGAGCACCTTGACCGACCAGCAGGCTGCGTACATTGGCGTGCCCAAGCAAGGTCCGTACAAGTCGGAGCACTACCGCTACTAAGCGGGCTGTTATAATACATGCTCAAGAAAGCCAAGAAGCTCAAGAAGCAGTGTATGGTGTTCCGCAGAACATTGACACGGAGATCGCCCGCCTCAAGCTGAACGCGATGGGCGTTCGCATCGACAAGCTCACGCCCGAGCAGAAAAAGTACCTTGCTTCGTGGGAGATGGGAACGTAGGAAAAGGCAGGGGTCAGGGGACAGGAGACAGTAGTCAGGAGTCAGGAGCCGGAAGACAGGGGAAGAATTAATTCTGAATTCTGTATTCTGACTTCTGGCTTCTGTGTTTTCATACATGAAACCGTATCTCAAAATCGTCGCAGCCATGCTCATCTGGAGCACCTGGGGGCTCCTGATCCGCTGGCTTGCGCTCCCTCCCGTCGTTGTGCTCTTCTATAGCGCTCTGATCGCCTCATTCACGGTTCCGATCGCCCTGAAGATCAGGGGGGAGTTCCCCCCCTCTATCTTCAGCAGGGAAGCGCTGCATCTCTTTATGGCCCTTGCGCTCGCGTCGCTCGCGAATAACCTCACCTATTTTTACTCGCTGGGCCATACCACCGTATCGAACGCGGTCTTTACGCACTACACCGCGCCCGTCATCGTTGCCGTGCTCGCCCCCCTCCTGATCTCGGAGCGCATCCAGAAGGTAACGCTCATCTCTCTTCCCATCGCGGTCGTCGGCATGGCCATGATCGTCATGTCGAGCGGGGGAGTTCGCCTGAGCAGTACGCACCTGCCCGGCATTCTCGCGGGAACAGCGTCAGGAGTGGCCTACGCCTTTGTCATCATCGTATCCAGAAAGATCAGCAGGATGATGATGTATCACAAGGCGATCATTGTTCTGCTCTGGACGACGGCGATCATTACCGCGCCCGTTGCCCTCAGTATGGACTATGAGCTGCATTTCCGCACCATGGCCCTTCTCATGGCCGCGGGGCTGTTTCATTCCACGATCGCGCCGCTTCTCTATTTCAGCGCTCTCAAACAGGTGCTGGCGCAGCATGCGGCGATCCTGGGATATACCGAGCCGCTCGCCGCAATACCGCTCGCGTTCCTGTTTCTTTCAGAGACGCCTTCCCTGGCCGCCTTGATCGGCGGTGTTCTGGTCCTTTTTTCCGGCTATCTGGTCGTGCATTCCCGTCTTCGTCCGCAGACCGGATCCTGATATATCGCATGATCAATAACTATTGCATCCTTCTTTACCGCGACGGGCGCAGAAAAAGGTGAAAAACAGGTTGCAGGCGGACACAGGGAAAACGGGCGGATTTTATCTCAGATAAACGGAGCATTTTATGCAATAACGGGGTTAAGACTGTTTATCCTCGATGGACATAAGCGCTTCCTTGATCTGCTCTGAATCCGGCGCCCTCGTGAGCGCTTCCTTGAGCACGGCGAAGGCGTTCGATGTAAGCCCTCGTTTTATGAGGAGCTTGCCGAGCTCGAGGGAGTAATCGGTTTTCGACGGATCGAGCTTTATGGCTTTTTTGAAACACTCCTCCGCCTCATAGAGTTTTCGCGGCAGCTGCGAAAGCACCAGGCCCTGGTAGTAATGACATCCGGAGTCCCGCGGATCGAGCTTGCTCGCTTTGCGAAAGGACTCGAGGGCGGTCAGATAGTCCCCGGCCTCATATTTTTCCACACCCAGGGCGAACGGCGTTTTCTCAACCGTGTTCATCGCCGTACGGTCTTCCCTGGTCGCGGTCTTTCGCGCGCTTTTGGCACGGCCCTGATTTGAGAGGTAAGCGATATGTTCGCGCTGGGCCTTATTGCTGAGCACGTTATACGCTTCAGTGATCCTCGAGAACAGCTTCTCAAGGGCGCTTTTCATGTCCCGCATATCGCCGTCAAAATGCCTGTCGGGATGGTACAGTTTCGCAAGTCTCAGGTACGCTGCCTGCGCTTCCTGCGGGGAGAAGTCTTCGTCGAGACCGAGCACCTCACGGTCGTCCTGACCATCGAGTTTTTCAAGCGCTTTCAGGATCTTCTGCTTCATCGGAGACGACACCGCGGCCCGGGGCGTCTCCGGCTTCCGTTCTTCGACGGCCACCGCTTGTTTTACCGCCTCGCGCGCGAAGGCCCGTTCTTCTTCGGATTCGATCTCTCCGATCTCCACCATGCGCAGTGAGAGGAGGATATAGATCACCTTGAGCGTGTAAAAGTCGCCCGCTTTCGAAAGGGCGCAGATCTCTTTGATGCTGCGCTTGCCGTCGATGAGCGACAGGACGGCCTTCTGGTTTTGCGAGAGGTCGGCGTCCTGAAAGAGCGCTACCGGATCTGCGCTCGGCCGGAGCACGGTCTCAGCGGGCGGGAGCGAATCACGGACGCTCTGCCAGTCAAGCCGGCGCACGCCCTCGAGGATAAGGTTTCCAGAGCTCATGTGCAGCGGGATGATGTCGTCGAGCGGCGGCGGCCCCTCCTCGAACCGATAAAGCCCGTCACGCCACGAGAACAGACTGAGAATGATATGGGCGACCTGGAGCTGAACGCTTGCGACCAGGTTTTTCGATGAGAGAATGTCGAGCTCCACCAGGATCGCGCCCTGTTTCTTGTCCGATTTTTTGAGGAGTTCGACCGAGGTGTCGTATTGTTCCCTGGTGATAGCGCCCACGCGGAGCAGGCACTCGCCGAGCCGGTCGTTATCCAGATTTGATGATGCGAAAAGAACATAGCCGTCCCTGATATATACTTTTTTGATTACTCCGGCCCTCTCGAAAACCGCAATACCGGTCTTCTTTTCCGCCCGGAGGCCCAGGAAGAGGTGCGGGACGGTCAGGTTTTTTATCCGGCCGGAATGTTCCATCCGGTTGCTCCTTTCTCGAAGGGAGTAACATCACGCAGTTGTTCTATTATAGCAATTTTCCGCTTTCCGCGGGATTGATTCTTGAAAATTTTAATTAAAAGATCCGCCCGGGTGCTGATAGTATCGCCGGAAAGAGTCATTCGAGAGAGCATAAGCTTGTTTACGCCCCTTTTCGCAAAGGGGCGATCGATCGTCTTCCCTGTTCCGCGGCTTGACTTACGTGCGCGGGTACAGTAGTATCAAACCATCATACGCCGTGGGCGCGTATGGAAAACTATGGACCAGAACGAACTGCGCCGTTTAAAAAAGTGGTTTTCCGGCTATTGCGCGTCCTTTTTGATGCCGGACGCTGAGGACCAGCGGAACCTCACGCTCAAGGAAGAGCATACCCGCCACGTGTGCGAGAACATGCTGCGGATCACGCGCGATCTGTCGCTGAGCAACGGCGAGACTGTGCTCGCGGAAACAATAGCCCTTTTCCATGATGTCGGCAGATTTCCGCAGTATCACGAGTTCAAGACCTTCCGGGACAGTATTTCGGTGAACCACGCCGCGCTCGGGACGAAGGTACTGCTTGAGAACAAGGTGCTCAAAAATATTTCCCGGCGCGAACAGAAGATCATCACCGATGCCGTGACCTTGCACAACGTTTTTGTTCTTCCCGAAGCGCTGGACGAAGATACGCTTTTGTACGCAAAGCTGGTCCGCGACGCGGACAAGCTCGATATCTGGCGGGTGTTCACGGAATATTACGCCCTTCCCCAGGAGAGCAGGTGGACCGCCGCGGGGCTTGGATTGCCCGATTCCCCGGACTATTCGCGGGAGATCCTGTCACACCTGCATAAAAAAGAAATGTTTCTCCTTTCCAAGCTGAAGACCTTGAATGACTTTAAGCTGCTGCAGATCGTCTGGATGTTCGACCTCAATTTCACGAGTTCATTCATAATGCTGAAAGAGCGGGACTATCTTGACAAGATAGCGGCGACGCTCCCGGCAACGGATGAGATCAGGCGGGCGGTGGATGTCGTGCGGGAGTTCGTGGACCGAAAAGCGCGGGACGACAGGGCGTGAAGGGTTCTTTTATCCGGTTTAAAGGTCTTATGATCCTCGAATGTTTGCGGAGGTGCCGGAATGCCGATAGGGAAGAGACATTACATTCTGAACGGGAAAGCCATACACTCTCTCGATGAATTCTATGACGAGATAAGCGGTCAGCTTTCCCTGCCTGCGTACTTCGGACGCAATCTCGATGCACTGTGGGACGTCCTTTCAACGGAGGTCGAAGGCCCTACGGAGATCGTCTGGCGGGATGCCGAGGCGTCCCGGCAGGCCATGGGAGAGGATTTCGAGAAGGTCATGAAGGTCTTGAAGGAACTTGAAGGGCAACGCGATGATTTCAAGCTCATCATTAAGTAGGGCGATCCTTTCTGCTGCAATACACCCCTCAAGCATCAAATATAGAATGTCTGTAGTTAGAAATAGAATTTGACAGGGCGGGTGTTCGGTGGTTATGATTAAACCACAAGAAGAAAAAAGAATATAATTCCCGAAAAAGCCACCTCCTTTTACAAGGGGACGGAAAGCAACGGGTCTTGACAAGAGATGGCCGAGCTGCCGAAGGAAAAGCCTTTGGTATGCCCGGCTTTTTTATTTTTATCAGACTGAAGCTGACGGATTTAACCACCAGGACGCAGAGGAAACTCACAATAAAAATATATGACAATCTGGATGCGGATTAACGCAGAAAAGACAGATTATCGGTGAGATGCGCACTCTAAGCGGACTCTGTGGTTAATTTTTGACATTACGTAGACTGGAGAAAGGAGGCACATTATGAACACAATGCTTACGGTCAATCAGGTATTGCAGTCAAAAAGCCACGGCTGCTGGTCGATCGGACCTCGCGCAACGGCATACGAGGCCCTGGAGATCATGGCGGACAAGGATGTGGGTGCGCTTCTGGTGATAGAGGGAGGAAAACTGGTCGGCATCTTCTCTGAACGGGATTACGCGCGGAAGGTGATATTGAAAGGAAAATCTTCCAAGGATACGATGGTCCGAGAGCTGATGAGCCGGCCCCCGATCTGCGCGGGACCGCACCTTACCCTCAAGGACTGCATGGTGCTGATGACCAGTAACCACATCCGGCATCTGCCGATCCTGGACAGCGGCACGCTCATCGGGATCCTCAGCATCGGCGATGTGGTGAACGCGGTTATTTCCGAACAGGATACCACGATCAATATGCTTGAGAACTATATCTCCGGCAACGATTACCTGTCGTCAGTGCATTGCACGTGACATGCTGGTTCCCTGCGGTCTGCCGCAGGGAAAGGCTTTTTTTCGTGAAAAAATAACCGGACTCTGCTTTCAAATCTCCCCGATCGAAAACCCTTCTTTATAATACTACTCTGTCCCTTGTCGTATTGCCGGAGGCCATGTAGTTCGTCGTATGTATGATGCGGCTGCTGATTCGCTTTTCTCATGGACGGAAAGTGTCCCCGTGCTCAGACTTTGCCCTTGTGACTAAAGGAGTATCTCTTGAAGCTGCTATAATAATCTTAAAAAGGAGGTGTTGGATATGGTGGATATAATCAGAAAGGTGGCGTATTTTGCGATGGATGTCCCGAACAAGCCGGGTGAGGGGGCGCGGGTGCTGGGGGTTTTGGCAGATGCGGGCGTGAACCTGTTGGCGTTTACGGGGTTCCCAAGCGGCAGGAAGGCGCAACTCGATTTTATTCCGGAGGATGTGGCAGTGTTCAAGAATACTGTCAAGGCGGCGAAGATCAAGACACGTCCCCAGAAGTTCGGGTTTCTGGTCCAGGGCGATGACCGGAAGGGCGCCGTGGCGGACTTGGTCAAAACGCTGGCGGAGAAAAAGATCAACGTTACGGCCATGAACGCCGTGTCGGCCGGAGCAGGCCGCTATGCCGCCATCCTCTGGGTCGCGACTAAGGACGTGAACAAGGCGGCGAAGGCCCTGGGGGCGAGCTAGTGTAGTGCGTCATAATTACCTTTACTTTGATTGTTATTCCGGCTGAAGGAGCGAAGCGACCGAAGAATCTCGCTCAGGATAAACTCCACGAAGAATATCGTATTTCCAAAGACAAGAGACCCTTCACTTTCGTTCAGGGTGACAGCTTTTATGTAAAGGTGTGGGACGCACTACGCTATCTGATGCTGTTTACAGCTGTGATTACAGATTCTCATACATTAGCATTATAATTTTGTAGGCTAAAAAGTGAAATCTTACCTTAGTAACTTGAAATATTCATTTTTTCAATTATACTTATTATAACACCTCTATAATTTTTGCATGGTACTCAAGACGAGCAGAGGAGTTCTCTGCAACGAACATGAAGAACCACCAAATCTTTCAGCACATTCTTTAAAAATCAACAGAATATACTTAATTCAGTTATTATCTGTTTTCCGGCACTGTGAAAGGAGTCAGCCATGGAGCATAAACGGTTCACACGAAGGGATTTCTTGAAGACCGCCGGCGCTCTTACGGCAATGACAGTGCTCGGAGAGATGCCCCTCGATCTCCTGGCGGCGACCGACGAAAGAAGGCTCGTACGATATCCGGAAAAGACGGACCTGATACTCCTTACGTCGCGGCCGCCCCAGCTCGAAACGCCGCTCAAGTATTTCAAGGAACTCATCACGCCGAACGATGCGCTCTTCGTGAGATGGCATATCGCCAACATCCCCACATCCATTGACGTAAACCAGTGGAGGCTGAAGGTCGGCGGCAACACGGAGCAGGAACTCCAGCTCTCTCTGAGCGATCTGAGGGTCCGGTTCGAGAAAGTGACCTTCACGGCCGTCATCCAGTGCGCCGGGAACGGAAGGAGCTTCTTTGAGCCGAGGGTAGCCGGGGGACAGTGGAAGAACGGCGCCATGGGAAACGTCACCTGGTCCGGGGCGCGCCTCAAGGACATCCTGAATCAGGCTGGGATCAAGGCAGGGTCTGTTGACGTTTCGTTCAACGGCCTCGATACCGGGACCCTTCCGACGGTGCCGGATTTTATCAAGAGCCTGCCAATTGACAAGGCCCTTGAAGACGACATGCTCATCGCCTACGAGATGAACGGCCGGCCCCTCACCATGCTGAACGGTTTTCCCGCGCGGCTCATCGTTCCGGGCTGGTATGCCACCTACTGGGTGAAATCGCTGACCGACATCACTGTTTTGAACAAATCCTTCGAAGAGTTCTGGATGAAGAGCGCGTACCGGATACCCGATACCGCCTGCGGCTGCGTCCCGCCGGGAGCGAAACCGCAAAAGACCATCCCCATTCACCGTATGACCACGAGATCGCTCATCATCACCCCGGAAGAACGTTCAGGCCTGAAGGTGAACAAACCAGTCGATATTGCGGGAATCGCATTCTCAGGCGGATACGGCATCACGGATGTGGTCGTATCAACGGACGGGGGCAGGAGCTGGGGCCAGGCAAAACTCGGCAAGGACCTGGGCAAGTACTCATGGATCCAGTGGACCTATCCATGGCGGCCCAAAAAGCCCGGGAAATACACTCTCATGGCCAAGGCCACGAACAGCATCGGCGAGTCCCAGCCCTTCGAGGGCCTCTGGAATCCTTCGGGGTACTTGTGGAACAAGGTTGAACCTCTCGCCGTGGTTGTGAGATAGGAGGATACGATGATGAAGATAATCATACTCATGACGACGGTGGTTCTATCAACGGGGATCGCCTATGCGCAGGGAGGTCCTTCGCAGAAACCGGAAACGCAGCCAGGCGCGGTGCGTTCCATCACCCTTCCGGCTGTCCGCATCGAGCTCAAAGAGGGTGAGGGAAGGGTAAAGGCGGAAACGTTCTGCAACATCTGCCACAGCACGGATTACATCACCACGCAGCCGAAATTCCCCCTGGCGCAGTGGACCGCGACGGTAAATAAGATGATAAAAGTGTACGGTGCGCCGATCAGTGAAGAAGATGCGAAGATAATCACAAACTATCTCGTGACCAACTATGGTGCGGGGAACTGACAATAGCCTGAAAGGGCAAAATCGAGGAGGCTTATTATGAGAACCATTCTTTTCGCCGCATTCTGTCTACTTTGCTTTTCACTTGTTTCATACGCTGATGAAGTCACCATTCCCGTGAATGCCGTGGATGAGCACGGCGTGGGAAAGTCCCTCGGCACGGTGACTGCCGTGGACAGTAAAGATGGGCTGGTCCTCACCCCGAACCTCAAAGGCTTACCGCCCGGTGGGCACGGTTTCCACGTGCACGAAAATCCGAGCTGCCAGCCCAAAGAAAAAGAGGGCAAGATGACGGCCGCTCTTGCCGCAGGCGCCCACTATGATCCTGCAGGCTCCGGAAAGCATGAAGGTCCCATGGGGAAAGGCCATCTGGGAGATCTTCCCGCGCTGGTGGTGGCGTCGGACGGCAGCGCTACCACGCCTGTCATGGCTCAGCGGCTCAAAGTTGCCGATCTCAAAGGCCGCTCGCTCATGATCCATGCAGGCGGAGATAATTACTCCGACCAGCCGCAGCCTCTGGGCGGCGGAGGCGCGCGCATTGCCTGCGGCGTAGTGCCGTGATGCAGAAGGGGTGACTCACCACATGAAAACAGGACGTTTGAAAAAGAAAAATATCTTTATGCTGAATGTCGTACTGCTTCTCTTGATGTTTTGTTCCTTATCCCTGGCGGTCGCAGCCGCTCCGGACGACGATCTGATGAAGAAGGCAAAGGAGGTACTGGGACCTTTGCCCGCGTCAATGCCATCTGAGCAAAACCCGATCACGCCCGAGAAGGTGAAACTGGGGAAGATTCTTTTTTACGAGTCGAGGATCTCCATCGATGGTACGGTAAGCTGCGCCAAATGCCATCCCGTCAGCCTGTATGCCGTCGATGGGCTCAGGAAGGCGATAGGGAACAATTGCAAGGAGAACCCGAGAAATTCGCCGACCATCTTCAATGCGGCATCTCAGATTTCGGCCCATTGGATCGGCAACAGGACGAGCGTGGAAGACCAGGCCAGGCAGTCGGTGACCGGCCCGCCGGCCTTCGGCATGCCGTCAAATGAATCAGCGGAAAAAATACTCAGGAATATGAAGGAGTATGTTTCCTTGTTTAAGGCGGCGTTCCCCGGCGAGAAGGACCCTGTCACGATCGACAACTTTGCAAAGGCCGTTGGCGCTTTCGAACGGACGCTCATGACGCCGGCCCCGTTCGATGCCTTTGTCAAGGGGGACGCAAAGGCATTAACAGAAAAGCAAAAGAGGGGCTTAAAAACATTTTTTGAAACAGGATGCATGGCCTGTCATTTCAGCCCGTATGTGGGAGGGCAGATGTACCAGAAGTTCGGCGTGTTCGAAACCTACGGGAACTATACAAAGAGCGCGACCATCGACGAAGGAAGATACGCGGTCACGAAAAATCAGGCTGACAAATACGTCTTCAAGGTCCCGGTGCTCAGGAATGTTGCGATGACGCCGCCGTATTTTCACGACGGCTCCGTCGACAGGTTGGAAGAGGCTGTCCGGATCATGGGGAAGATACAACTCCTGAAAGACCTCTCGAAAGAGGAGGTCGCCGACATCACGGTGTTTTTCGATTCATTAACGGGACAGATCCCTGATGATGTGATGAGAGTGCCTCTTCTGCCGTCCAGGGAGTAGTTGTTTTATTTAGCTAAGAATCAAATTCTACCCAAAATGGAAACAAAATTCAGCCACGAAGGCTCTAAGACACAAAGAAAACACGAAGAATTAAGGAATTACCAAACATCAAACCTCCTTATGAACTTCTTCGTGCCTTCGCCTGCACCCAGCGGTTACGAGTGGCAACGCGAGTGCAGGGTGTGTCTTCGTGGCATATGTGGTTCCGGCTTGTCCGGGTTGGGATGTTAAACCATTTCTATCGATGAGGAGGAATACAATGAAAAGAGGATTCGTACTGGTTCCGGCATTTATTCTTGTGTGCCTGTTCGCCGCTGCGGTATTTGTCAAACAGGGGATGGCCGGTGAGCCGGGTGAAGCTTTGTTCAAACAGCACTGCGCCATCTGTCATGTTGACGGAGGGAACATCATCAATCCGAAGAAGACCCTGCATAAAAAGGACCTTGATGCGAATAATATTAAAGCCGCGGCAGACATTATCAAAACCATGAGAAATCCCGGGCCGGGCATGACTACGTTCGATGAAAAGATCATTCCCGATAAACAAGCGCACGAGATCGCAGAGCATATTCTGAAGACATTCAATTAATTGTCAAAGGCGGGGGAATTGCGGTTCTCCCTGTCCTTGGGAATCATCCGGATGATTCCCGGAAAGTCAGCACGATGACGGAAAGTCAGGAAGATAAAACGCCGTCGAGAGTAAGGAACCGCCGCGTTCATATGGCAAATGAACGGACGTTCCTTGCGTGGATACGGACGAGCATCGGGATCATGGCGTTCGGTTTTGTCGTTGAAAAATTCGCGCTTTTTGTCAGGCAGCTCTCGTATTTTATCGTAAGCTCGGGCCTCCCGGGCCAGCAAAAGAACCTGGCCCCTCTGGGAGAGGCGGTTCCTCTTTCCCGCGGGTACTCGTCTGTTTTCGGGATTGTCCTGGTCGGCCTCGGGACACTCATGGGCGTGCTTGCATTCATGAGATATAAGATCGTAGAGCGGCAGATCGACGAGGATGCCTACCGGCCGTCGGTCATCCTGAACGTGCTGCTTGCAATCTCTGTTTTCTCGATCGGGATATTTCTCATAATTTATTTAATACACAGCGTCTAAGGTTTGTTTCTCTGAAATTTATATTTATACCTCTCGGTGCGATGCTATTGTCAAGGAGGCCGCTATGAATGACCCTGCAAAAGATGAGAGCGTATGGACTTACTTGAAATCTCGCGGAGTTTCACGAAGGGATTTTATGAAGTTTTGCGCCGCTACGGCAGCTACGCTTGCCTTGCCGTCCCCCTTCATTGTTCGCATCGCGGAGGCCCTCGACAGGAAACAGAGGCCTTCGGTTGTCTGGCTGGAATTTCAGGATTGCGCCGGGAACACGGAAGCTATGCTCAGGGCGTCTAAACCGACCATCGAGCAGCTCATTCTGGATGTCATATCCCTTGATTACCACGAGACGATCATGGCGCCGGCAGGCAAACAAGCCGTAAAATCCCTCGCCGATGTGGTAAAGAATAAAAAAGGTAAATATATAGCGATCGTTGAGGGGTCCATACCGTTAAAAGACGGCGGCGTGTACTGCTGCGTCGGCGGCAGATCGGCCATCGATATAGCCAGAGAAGTGTGTGGCAATGCCTTCGTGACATTGGCCGTGGGCTCATGTGCGGCGTGGGGAGGCATTCCCAGCGCCCACCCCAACCCGACCGGAGCAGTCGGGGTCAAGGAGGCTGTTCCGGGTATCACGGTCGTCAATCTTCCCGGTTGCCCGGAGAACGTCGAGAACATAACCGCGACGATAGTCCACTATCTGACATTCGGAACATTGCCGCCCC
>DATDRO010000039.1:0-3530 GCA_035291685.1 Nitrospirota bacterium
ATGCGCGACATTCTGATCCATGCCTATGACCATGTTGACCTTGACGAAGTATGGAACGCGGCGCAAACTTCCATTCCTGACCTCATCAAACGCATACAACCTCTTGTCCCGTCTGCCAAGAACGCGGATTCGTAAAACCGCTGCGCTGTTCTCAATGCTGTCTTTCTCAAGGTATTTTTAAGGCGTTAAGGAATACGTGCTCATTCGCGTCCAATTCGTGGCTGAGAAAGGATTTACGCCTTCTTCTCCGGCGGCAATCCGCACATGTTGCTCACGCATGAGGCGAGGATGGGTTGTTTGAGCTTCTTGCCCGTGAGAAAAAGGTTCAGGATGAACAGCGCGGAGAAAGCAATGGCATTCACCGCGAGATTTACGTTCCAGACGAGATTCGCCAATATGACGATGGGATAGAGCCACATCAGCATCCGGCCTTCACAATACTGGAAACAGTACGCCTCTTTGCCCGCCAGGCCCGCGGCGCCCGCGCACACAAGCCCGATCCCCGCGATGATAATTGAGCCTGCATACTGCTCGGGAGCGTAAAATCCCGCCACCTGGAGCGCGATCCCTGCGACGATCGCTCCCAGAATGACCTTCTTGAGCCACGTCATCCAGACGAGCAGATAGACCGCCGCGAGCAGCACGCCTGCTTCAAACAGCATGATGCCGATCGTATAGAAGGGGCTGTCCAGAGGATAGAGCACGGCAAGAATGCCCATGCCCAGGACCTGCATCACGAAACCCGCGCGGTAGGAAAGGTCATGCCGCTTGCCGTACTTGATGCCGGCCAGGGCGAGCTGCTCTTCGAGGGTAGTGGTGGTTGACATACAGAATATATAGCACGAGGACTTTTTTTGCGCAAGGAGAAAAACTTCAGTCGAGGATTGTACGGAATGCGAAGTTTGGAAGATTCATTCCGCACTCCGCATTCCGCACTTAGTTATTTTTCCACCGGCTTGTGCCACACCAGGAACGGGCAGAGCTTGCACATGTTAAAACCGGGATAGGTCTCGCCGGTGCGCGGGAAGGAGACGCCGCTGTCCCGGACCGTCCGCTCGAGCATCCATCTTACCGTCGGCTCAAGCTGATCGCCCGGCCAGATCCAGTTGATCTCGCCCTGCTCGGTTTTGCCGGCGGTATAACTGCCGCTGCACATCGGGGTGATGTTCGGCTTGTTCGTGAGGAACACCGCCGCGACGCCGTGGCACGCGGAGCTGTTCATGGTCATCGTCATCTCGAAAGGATGGATGTCCATGGCCGCGCACCAGTCGTTCCCGAGGTGATAGGCCTGGAGCACGTCGCTCATGCCGTGGATCACATCGGGTTTGAACGTCGCCTTGTGGAGCGGGGCCGTTGCAAAGGCGAGGAGGCTCGGCTTCAGGCGTTTTTTTGTCTTCACGAAACGCTCGGCCTGCGCCTTGTCCTTCGTGTATTTGAAGTGGCTTTTTACTTCGCCCTCATCATATTCTTTCCATCCGAAAATGTACTGGGCGTTCGTGCACCCCATCCCCTTAAGGTCGCTCAACAGAATGTCGCCTCTCTGCCTTGATGCGGCCAGATAGTGGCAGAACGTGAAGGGATGGGCCGATATTTTGTATTCCTTGCTTTTCTTGAAAGCGTCAAGTTCGTCCTGGGCATAGAAAAATTTCACCGCCACCGGATAGTACTTCATCCGGAGCAGGTTCCTGAGAGCAAACACTATGTCCGCTCCGCTCAATGATTTTTTCGCGAGCATGGCCTTTGCGAATGAGACGTCGTCGAGGAGTTCCATGGTGTCCATTGTATCTTTACCCCCTATTAGACCGGATTAACAGGATCGACGTGACCAAATACATGAAAGAGCTTTGGAAATTAAATCCGTCTTTATCCTGTCATCCCGTCGAAATTCTTCTCGCAGGCTGAAGCCTGCGGCCGGCAATTCTTTACTCGCTCTAATAAACGCCGAGCAGGTTCAGGGCAAGGATCACCAGCCCCGCGACCGCTATGCGCTTGACTGTCAGCGGACTTACCCGCTTTGCGATCTTCGGCGCGATATATCCGCCCAGGATCGCCGCGGGAAACATGATGAGAAAGAACAGAGGATCAAAGTTTCCGAACTGATAGTGCCGCATCGTCCCCATGAGCGTGTTGAAAAATATGGCCAGCAACGAACTCCCGACCACCACATACATGGGAAGTCCCAGCGCGATCGTCATCAACGGCACCATGAACGGTCCGCCGCCGAAGCCGAACATAGAAGACACAATGGCGATCAGAAACCCGCCGATACATCCCACAACGAGATTGACCTTAAATTCGTGACCCCAGAATGTTACGATCATGATATTCCTCCTGAGATATATTGTTTTGGGATTATCCCTTTTTTGCCCTGGCCGCGGCCTCGGCCTGCTTCTTGAACTCGGTCAGGATGGCCTGTTCCTTCTTGTTCTTTTCAAGATAGCCCGGCGTTGTCTGCCAGAACATCAGGCCGGCAAGGACCAGGAGTATCCAGCCGAAGACGAACTTGAACTGGTCCAGGGTGATCATCTCGGTCAGTTTCGGCCCGATGAATCCGCCCGCGACCATGGCAAGACCGATGGCTATTCCCAGTTTCCAGCTGATAAACTTGATCTTTGAATAGTTATAGATGCCGCTGCCCTGTGAGAACAGGACGGTGGGCATAACCGTGCCGGCTACGACCGTGTGCGGAAGGGGCCAGAACAGGACCAGGAGAGGATTCATGATAAAGCCGCCTCCCGCGCCCATCAGCACCCCGAATATGGCGATCACCAGGGTCAGGAAGAAAGGCCCAAAGAGGTTCAGACTGGTCCCCGCATTCGCGAGGTACAGGAGCGGGAAGCTGATCTTGTTCTCAAAGGTCACGGGAGCGCTTTTCATGTCCTTGCCCGCGACCGCCGTGATCGTATAGGTGCCCGGAGCGAGGCCCTTGCGGATCTTGATCTCCGCCTTATATGCCCCGTCAGGCGACGTCTCGACGTCAGCCGAAAGGACCTTGTCCGCGGACCGGAACCGGGCCTTCACGAGCTGCATCGAGCGTTTTGCGTTTTCCTTGGCTTCCATCCCGGGCTGGAGCTTTCCCCGTGAGCCGATGATGCTTCCGAGCAGGGTGGCCTGGTATTTGTCGATGGCGATCTTTGCGGGCACTGCATACGCGATGTCGGCCCCCATATCTTTAAGCGCTTTGGAATACGACCAGGTCTTGCCCTCTTTCTTGATTGTATCGAGAGCCTCTTTCCGGTCCCTGGGTGCGAAGATCTTGTAGTACGCGGGCATGTCGTGGGTCATATAGAGGATATAGGGCCTCTTGCCCGTTTTCTTGTCCACATCGGCGTCGAACCGGGATGCACGGACCTTCTTCTCAGAGTAGACTTCGAGGTATACGGCCTTTCCCCTGGGCGCCTTGCCCGTAACAATGATCGTGCCGCCATTCTTCACCGAACTCTTGTCGATCTGCACGGTGATCCTGGACGAAGCTTTCCGCGCAGAGGGCTTTTCAGTCGCGGAAAGCTTCGTCCAGGATCACCGTGCAG
>DATDRO010000040.1:0-6610 GCA_035291685.1 Nitrospirota bacterium
GATAAGCGCAAAGGAGGATATCCCATGAGCGTTAACTTTTCCATTGAACATAGAAAGAGTAAAGGCAACCTGCATGTACGGCCAAGAGGAGATTTTGACGGAAGCTCCGCATTCGAGCTGGTCAACCTTCTCCACGAAAAATACGATGGAGAGGGGCGGGTGATTATATATACCCGTGGATTGTGGAGGGTTTATCCCTTCGGCTGCAGCACTTTTCAGGACAGGCTGAATGTCAGAATAGTACCGGCGGAGCAGATCTGGTTCAGCGGCGAAAAGGGTTTCGAGATCGCGCCGCGGGGAAGCAGGGTTATTGTCGCCACTGAAAGGCACCGGTCCCGGTGCAGCACTAACTTCGAAAAATACCAATGTCCGGAAAAGATGGAATTAAATTTCCCGGAGGAGATTTTACACGATGCAAACGGCAAGGCGTCGGAAAGGAGAGGTGGGGATGACAAAAGTATTCTTTATCTTTGCAATTTTGGGGCTGATCTGTGCACCGGCAATTTTTTCCGCCGTCATGACACCCGACCCGGTCGCGACCGCTCTTCTGGGCGCGGGACTGACCGGACTGCCCTTCGCAAGGCGTCTGGCAAAGGCGATTAGACAAGATGTTTAACAGGGAGATCAGTTAAAAGTGGCACACAAAGGCGTTTTATCTAAATTTAAAATCTATATTACAGCCGCATTAATAATCATTTCCGCCTTACCCGTTCATGCCGGGGATTACTTGATCGGCAGTCAGGACGTCCTGAAGATAACCGTTTTCGATAATCCTGACCTGACGACCGAGGCGAGGGTGAGCGGAGAAGGAAAGATCACCTTTCCTCTCCTGGGCGAAATAGTCGTGAAAAACCTGACCGCCCGGCAGATAGAGAAGAGCATCGGAGAGAAACTCGCTACGAAGGGAATTGTGAAAGACCCGCAGGTAACCGCCTTCGTGCAGCAATACAACCGGAAGGTAACCATTATCGGCGAAGTAATGAAGCCGGGCCAATACGAAATCCCGGGGCGGGCAACGGTTCTCGACATGATTTCCCTTGCCCTCGGAATGAACCAGAACGCCGGATATCGAGTCACGGTCTTCAGGAAAGAACCGGGCGCCGACGGCAGGGAGACCACGAAAAAGATATCCATCGACATGGACGGCCTGTTGAACGGCGGCAACCTCGCCCAAAACATCGAGCTCCAGGACCTGGATGTCGTCTATGTGCCTAAAGCGATATTCTACGTTTACGGTGAGGTGAACAAGCCCGGGTCCTACCGGCTTGAGAAGGGTGTCACTGTCAAGAGGGCGATTGCCATGGCGGGAGGCCTTACCGCCAAAGGCTCGCAACGCAGGATAGAAATCACGCGCAAGGATGGTGATAAGGAGAGCTCCGCGAGCGCCCATGTCGACGATCTCGTGCGGATTGACGATGTCATAAAGATCAAGGAGAGCATATTTTAATATGGTATTGCATGATTATTGGCAGGTAATAAAACGGCGGAGACAGATCGTAGTACTCGCGTTTCTTGCCACGGCACTGACGACTCTCGTCGGTTCGCTTCTCTGGCCGGTCAAGTACGAGAGCACGGCCACCATCATGCTCGACTACGACAGCAGCAATCCCATGAATATGAGCATGATCGCGGCCCCCCAGGCGCCGGGCTCCGGGGAGTATATCAATACTCAAGTCGAAATAATCAAGAGCAGACGCATTGCTCAGCGGGCCGTCGAGATTCTGAACCTGGAAAAGACGCCTGACATGATAAACAGGTTCAACGAAACCGGATCGGAAAATCCGCTTCTTTTCTGGAGAAAAAAAAGCCGGATCGATATGAAAAGGTGGCTGGCCGACAATTTTCTTTCCGGTTCTCTCAAGGTCGAGGCCGCGAAAGACTCACGTTTTCTCTACATAAAATTCCATTCTCCCGATCCGGACATATCGGCCCGCGTAGCGAACGCTTTTGCCAAGGCCTATGCCGAATACAACCTTGAACTCAAAGTGACGCCCTTCCGGGACGCGGAGAAATGGTTTTCCGAAAAACTAAAGGACGCCAAGGGAATGTCCGACAAGGCCACGGAACAATTGAGGGAGTATCAGCAGAAAAAAGGGATCATCGCGGAGCAGGGAAGCCGGGGAACCGTTTACGACGATGCCGTCCAGAGACTCGACCAGATCAACAAGGAACTGGCGACAGCCAAGGCAAAGCTCTATGAGACGAAGGTGGCGCTAAAGCGGGTCGGGGAAAGCGGTGGTAATTACGAGAGCCTTCCCGAAGTCCTTTCAAACGCTTTTATTCAGGACCTCAAAACGCAAAAGGTAAAGCTGGAGACGCAACTGACGGAACTTTCGGGCAAGGCCGGGACGAACCACCCGCAATATGTGCGGCTCCGGTCCATGATCGAGACAGTCAATTCCAAATTGAACGCCGAGATGCGGACGGTGGTGAGCGCCGTAAAGCAGGAGCACGTATCGGCGAATCAGCGTGTGAGCGCCCTCGAGTCAGCCGTGGCGGGTCTCAAGAAAGAGTCGACTACCGCCAATCTTTCGCGGTACGAAATGGACTCCCTCAGCCGGGAGTCCGAGAGTTACAAGCAGGTATACGAAGCGGTCCTCAAGAAATATAACGAAACCGCGCTGCAAGGCGACATCAACAAGACGAACGTCTTCATCGTCGACTCGGCCGTGCCTCCCACTTACAGGCACAGCCCCAAGATAATGTTCAACATGGCGCTTGCGGTCTTTGCGGGTATCTTTCTCGGCGCAGCTCTTGCCTTTTTCTTCGATTACATGGATGACACTGTCAAGAACGCCGACATGATCGAGCGGCAATTCGGGATAGCCGTGCTCGGCACGGTCACCGATACGGCGGAGATATAAAATGAACACACTCAAAGTTTATGAAAAAACACGGGAAGGCATTCAAGGATCGGCCATCAACGACATCCTCCTGAAGGCGGGAAGGCTTACGATCCCGGATATGGACCGGATCGTGGCCCTCCAGAAGAAGGAGAATACTCTTTTCGGAGAAGCAGCGGTGGCGCTCGGCATTCTCACCGAGGACGATGTGCGATGGGCGCTTGCCTGCCAGCACTCCTATCCCTGCGTGGAATCCGACAAACCTTCGCTTTTGAAAGAACTGCCCGTGATTCGTCAGCCTTTCGGTTCCCGGGCCGAGTCCTTCCGCTCCATCCGGAGCGGTCTCATTCTCTCCGGAGTCGGCAAAATCATAAAGGTCGTCGGCGTGCTTAGCCCCGACGAAAAGGAAGGGAAGACTTTCATAGCCGCGAACCTGGCCGCGGTCTTCGCGCAGCTCGGATCAAGGACTATCCTCGTGGACCTGAATTTCAGAAAACCGAGGGTGCATGAGATCTTCCATTTGAAGAACAATACCGGCGTGAGCAGTCTCATCATTAAGAGGGCGCTGTTCGAACAGGCCGTGAAGAAGACGCCCATAGATTCCCTCGAAGTTCTCGCCTCCGGGCCGAAGCCGCCTAATCCGCTCGAACTCTTGAGTTGGCGGGATATGAGGGACCTGGTTGAAACCCTCGCGGACCAATACGATTGTGTCGTCATCGACACTCCCGCGTTTTCGAAGACCGCTGACGCCATGGTCATATCAACGCTTTGCGAGGGGACCGTCCTCGTCGCGCTCAAGGGGAGAACCAGGCTCAACTCCTTCGGACTGCTCAAGAAACAACTCGACAATTCCGGCGTGAAGATCCTGGGCTCGATCATGAACGAGATAAAGGACGGCAAGAAACAATGAAAAAAGTCATGTTGGTTTTCGGCACCCGGCCTGAGGCCATAAAGATGGCGCCGGTAGTAAAGGAACTGCGGAGACATCCGGATAAATTTCAAACCGTAGTCTGCGTTACCGCCCAGCATCGCCTGATGCTCGACCAGGTGCTCGGAATTTTCGACATCAGACCCGAATACGATCTGGACATCATGAGACCGGGCCAGAATCTGTTTGAAATCACCTGCAGCGTATTGCAGGGCATGAAACCGATCCTGGAGAGCGAACGACCCCATATGGTCCTGGTTCACGGCGACACTACCACCACTATGGCAGCCGCGCTGGCCGCATATTACTGCCGGATCAGCGTCGGACATGTCGAGGCGGGACTGCGCACCCACAACAAACATTCACCGTTCCCGGAGGAGATCAACCGCTCGGTGGCGGGAGTGCTTACCGATCTGCACTTCGCCCCCACGGAGTCGGCGCGGACCAACTTGCTGGGGGAAGGAGTGGACGGAGAAACCGTCTTCGTCACCGGGAACACGGTGATCGATGCGCTCCTCTCGGTTGTCGGCAGTATCGAGAGCAGTGCGGAACTGGAGGACTCCTTCAAAGCCATGTTCTCCTTTCTCGATCCGGGCAAGCGTTTGATCCTGGTGACCGGCCACCGGCGGGAGAATTTCGGCGAAGGATTCGAGAACATATGCGGAGCCCTGTCCGATATTGCCGACCTCTATCCCGATGTGGAGATTCTTTATCCGGTGCATCTGAACCCGAACGTGCAAAAACCGGTCAGACGAATCCTGGGCCATGCGCGGCGCCGCAATGTGCACCTCATTGAGCCGGTGGACTATCTTCCCTTCGTTTACCTGATGAATCGTTCTTTCCTCATTATCACCGATTCTGGCGGGGTGCAGGAAGAAGCGCCGTCGTTGGCTAAGCCGGTCCTCGTCATGCGTGATGTCACCGAGCGTCCCGAGGCTGTCGATGCGGGCACGGTGAAGCTTGTCGGGACCGATCGGGAAAAGATCGTTACGGAATGTTCCGGTTTGCTGGATGATCCCCGCGCATACCAGGCAATGGCCATGGCTCATAATCCGTATGGGGATGGGAGAGCGGCGGGTCGTATCATTGACGCTCTGCAGAGCCGAAGAGGCAGCTTGTTTTGGACATAAAAAGTTCCATAATAGCCGTGTCCCCATCTTGCTTGAGACCGATTTATGCGCGTGTCGAGGCTTCTCCCCTCGCCTGTCGACTGGCTCGCGGCGCTTTCTGGTCCCTGACCGGCGCGATGTTGTCCAGGGGGCTTGGGCTGGTTTCCTCAATCCTTGTTGCAAGAATGCTCGGCAAATGGAGCTTTGGCGAACTGGGCGTCATTCAGAGCACTATCGGAATGTTCGGCGTATTTGCCGGATTCGGCCTGGGGATGACCGCGACCAGGCATGTTGCCGAATTTCGCATGAAAGACCCTGAAAAAGCGGGGCGGATAATCGCCATGTCCGGTATCACGGCTTTCGCGTCCGGCGCGATCATGGCGACGGCTCTGTATGTTTTTGCGCCCTGGCTGGCATCTCGTACACTTGCCGCGGCGCATCTGACCGACCTTCTGCGAATAGGGGCCGGACTGTTGTTCCTCAGCGCCTTAAACGGCGCGCAGACCGGCGCGCTGGCCGGTTTCGAGGCGTATAAGACCATAGCTCACGTGAATCTGCTGGCGGGTCTGCTCACTTTCCCGCTAATGGTTGGCGGGGTATATTACGCGTGGGTAAAGGGCGCGGTTTATTCGCTTGCCGTCAGCGCCGGCCTGAACTGGCTGTTAAATCACCTTGCCCTGAGGTCGGAGGCGCGCAAAGCAAATGTTCCCTTAACCCTCAAAGGGTGCGGTCGGGAAATAAGTATCCTGTACACGTTCAGCCTTCCGGCGGTCCTGTCGGGGAGCATGGTCGGCCCGGTCAACTGGGCCTGTAATGCATTACTTGTCAATCAATCCAACGGATATGCGGAGATGGGAGTCTATAACGCGGCTTACATTTTCAATACAGTCCTTCTGTTCATAGGCAGCACGGTCGGAACGCCTTTATTTTCGATTATTTCCAGTGAGAACGATACGAACAATGAGCGCCTTGGACGGGTCAACATACTGTTGACATGGTGTATCGGATTGATCCCTGTCTTGCCGTTATTGAGCTTCCCCGAAATTATCCAGAAAATATACGGTGCGGATTACAGGGGTAATTCATTTTCGCATACGGTCGCATTAATTTTGTTTTTCACCTGCATCGTCCTCTACAAGGATGGCCTGGCCCGTGTATTGGCGGCAAGGAACCTCTTGTGGTGGGGCTTTTTGAGTAATCTTTTCTGGGGGAGTGTGGTATTGACCGGTACTTTTTTCCTGGCGCGCTTCGGTTCCGTCGGTCTTGCGGCATCCTTCGCCGTTGCATATGCCGTTAATACAATCGTAATTGTTCCGTTATATGTCAGGCGGCGGCTTGTCCCGCGCGACACATTGATCTCCCTGGAGTGTTCTTGTATCTGGCTCGTGCTTATCACCATGGTTCTGCTGGTTATAGTTGATGCTTCACTCCCGTATCGTGCTGTTTTCTTTGTCATAGGCACTGTTATCACGACGATTTCAATATTTCAGCTTCTTCATAAAAGGGAAGCGCGCATATTAAACTGAACCGGATTAGCGCTGATCTTCAGCCAACCCCTATCCCCTCACCCGGCCTTCGGCCGCCCTCTCCCTAATGGAGAGGGGAAAATTTGTATCCCTTCTCCATTAGGGAGAAGGTGCCCCGAAGGGGCGGATGAGGGGATTCAATTTGTCAGCAAGAGGGTAACCGGACACTTCTGACTCTAAGTATAACCCGTACTCAACACATTG
>DATDRO010000041.1:0-2956 GCA_035291685.1 Nitrospirota bacterium
CGGGGGTTGATACGGAACAGGGCCCCCGGCGCGCCGGGCCTGGCGCCCGTACGCTCTTCGATCAGGTCCGATTGTTCCGCAAGGGGAACGGCGCGCGCGGCAGCCTCAACTGAGATGCCGAGCGCCGAAGCGAGGTTAGCATCCGGATCCGCGTCTACAGCAAGGACCTTCCTGCCCTCGGCCGCATAGAGCCTCGCCAGCAGACCGGCAAGAGAGGTCTTGCCCACGCCGCCCTTGCCTGTTATCGCGATTTTCAATTATATATAGCTCCTGAAAATGTCTGTAAAAATAACATCTAAGACGCTTAAGTGTCAAGGGTTTTTTCTATCGGGAAAAAGTATCAAGATGTGGAAAAGGAGGCTCTCCGGAAGCGGGTCAGGCAGGCCCGCTGATGGGCATTCTGCCGTGACAGGAGACATGCATTCAGACGCGGTGTATAAGGATATGATAAAAATCAGACGGGCAGCATAAAAAACCGAAGGACCGCTGGAGTTTCGTACTTTTGAGATTGAAATTTATTTGAGATTTGAATTTTGATGGTTTCGTAAGAACTCCAACTGCTGTCATTGCGAGGAGCGAAGCGACGCGGCAATCTCGATTTCCCAGACAGATACAAACTACGAGATTGCTTCGCTATGCTCGCAAAGACGGCTTTCTCGACTTTTTACGAAATAGATCAACATTGGGCTTTGGAATTTCCGTTCATTACGGCATCTTAAATTCCTTCCCCGCGATGCGCACCGTGAGCACGGGGCAAAACGACTTCCGCACCACTTTTTCCGCGGTGCTCCCGAAGAGCATGTGGTCGATCCCGGTCCTGCCGTGCGTGCCGATGACAATGAGGTCGGCGTTCTTTTCTTTCGCCGTCTTGATGATCTCCACGAACGGCACGCCGCGCACCACCGCCTTTTCCACGTTCTTTACCTTCGCCGACGCCTCCGCACCCCACTTGTCCATCTCCTTCCAGGCGCTCTTTTGCATGTCCTCCACGAGGTCCGTCGCTGAAATGGCGGAGGGAATATACCATTCGGCAATGCTGATGTCCTGTATGACGTAGAGGAGAATGAGGCGCGCCTGGTAATCACTCGCGAGGGAGACGGCATAGTCCATGGCAGCGCGCGCGCCTTGCGAAAAATCAGTAGGATAAAGGATGGTCTTGATCTGCATGAAGGGCCTCCTGTGGGGTGGTGGATGGTACGATTTGATGTAACTGCTCAGGGCTCTCTCACACAAAGCCACAAAGTTCACGAAGAAAGGCTTCGAAAACTGGGTTTAAACCAAGAACGTAAATTACTCTTTTGACGTCCTTGTGCTCTTCGCCTGCACCCGGCGGTCATGAGCGCTTGCCGCGAATGCAGGGTGTGCCTTCGTGTGAGAATATTTTTTATGATCCTGAGTAGTTACGATTTGATTCTATCTCTCCTCCCTCGCCTTGTCAAACGGAAATCACGTCCTGCTGCGGCCAACGGAAAAAAACGATTGACAATTTTCCCCCAGGCTGTTATAAAATAAGCCTTATGCTTGAGGCGACCGACAAAATATGGATGAACGGCAAATTCGTGCCGTGGGACGAGGCAAAGGTCCACGTGCTTGTGCACTCGCTCCACTACGCGACAGCCGTGTTCGAAGGGATCCGCTGCTATAAGACCGATGCCGGTCCCGCGGTGTTCAGGCTGCAGGAACACGTTGGCCGCCTGTTCGACTCTGCGCATATCTGCCAGATGGAGATGCTTTTTACCCGTGAAGCGGTGAGCGAGGCGATACTCGAGACCATCCGTGTCAATAAGATCGAGGCCTGTTACATCAGACCGCTTGCCTATATCGGCTATGGGGACATGGGCGTCTTCCCCAAGGACAACCCCGTTGAGCTTGCGATCGGCGTCTGGCCCTGGGGCGTCTATCTCGGCGAAGAAGCGCTGAAGAACGGCATCCGGGTAAAGATATCCTCATTCACCCGCCACCATGTGAACATCACGATGGTGCGGGCCAAGACTTCCGCTAATTACGCGAATTCACTGCTCGCCAAGCGCGAGGCCTTGAAGGATGGTTACGACGAGGCCGTATTGCTCGATGCCGAGGGTTACGTGGCCGAAGGCAGCGGGGAGAACATTTTCACGGTGAGGAACGGTCTTATCAAGACCCCCCCCCTTACCTCGATCCTCGAAGGGATCACGCGGGACACCGTCATACAGATCGCGCGCGAGCGCGGCCTGCGGCTCGTGGAGGAGCGTTTCACGCGGGACGACCTCTACATAGCGGACGAAGCGTTCTTCACCGGCACGGCGGCGGAGATCACGCCGATCCGGGAAGTGGACAACAGGCTTATCGGCAAGGGCGTGCCGGGACCGGTCACGAAAGAGCTCCAGTCGGCGTTCTTCGACATTGTCCACGGCAGGGACAGCCGGCATGAAGACTGGCTCACCTATGTCTCCGCAAAACAGCCGGTGATGAAAAAATAGCAGCAGCAGGTTAAGGTCGAGGGTAAGGTTAAGGAAAACCAATTCTCGACCTCAGCCTTGACCTCAACCTGAGTTTTCATGCCGAAGTGGTGGAACTGGTAGACACGCACGTTTGAGGGGCGTGTGGGGCAACCCATGGGGGTTCGAGTCCCCCCTTCGGCACCATTATTTATCTCACGAAAGCACCGCAGAGCTCCACATCTCTCCTCGCATGCTGTTTCTCCGCAGGACTTGACATGGCCACGCGAATGTCGTGTGCCTTTCGTTACCAGTTGCCAGATGTAAGTCGTTGGTTGCGGCCTTCTGGCCGCCGTATGACATCTCTCTGTCCTTATATTTAACGAGGCTTCGCCTAAGAATCATAAAATCAAAAAACAGAGAATTGCAATCAAAGGCGTCTCGCGCGAAACCGCCAAGCGCGCAAAGAAAAACAGAGGCCCAGAATTATCAATTCTTTTTTTGCGTCTTTGCGACTCGGCGTGGCCTGTGGCCATTGC
>DATDRO010000042.1:0-6637 GCA_035291685.1 Nitrospirota bacterium
CCAAACTCGAACTTCGTGTCAGCAATGATGATGCCCTTTGCCTCGGCAAGCTCGCAGGCCCTTGTGTAGATGCCGAGCGTATATTGTTTTATCTTCCCTGCAACGTCTTTTCCAACCAGTTTGACGACCGTGTCAAAATCAATATTCACATCATGTTCGCCGACCTCGGCCTTGGTCGACGGCGTAAAGATCGGCTCAGGCAGGCGCGAGGCCTCTCGAAGACCGGAAGGAAGCTTGATGCCGCTGATCGAACCCTTTTCCCGGTACTCTTTGAGCCCGGAGCCGGAAAGATACCCACGGACGATACACTCCACCGGCAGCGGCTCGGCCTTCTTAACGAGCATGCTCCTGCCCTCGAGCACTGCCGCGTGCGGTTTGCACGCGGACGGATAATCCTTCACCTCCGTCGATATCAGGTGGTTCCGCACGATCGTTTCGGTCTTCGAGAACCAGTATTTCGATATCTGGGTAAGCACCCGGCCCTTTTCGGGAATGGCGTTCGGGAGCACCACATCGAAGGCCGAGATCCTGTCCGTGGCCACGATGAGCAGGCTGTCCCCAAGGTCGTAGATGTCGCGCACTTTGCCCCGTTTGGGAGGTTTTAATCCCGAAAGGCTGGTTTCAAGCACTATAGGTGTTGTCATCGTTACCTCGCTGGTATAATGTTACACAATTCAACAATTACGTGTTCCGCGCATGCTGATTAAACATCCTACTCTTCATAGGTTTCTTCATGGTTCTCGGGCATCAACTTGAGCACCCGGATACGCGCGATCCTGTTCTTCCGCAACCGCAGCATCGTGAACAGAAGATTATCATACCGGATCTGGTCGCCCTCTGCAGGCAGTCTGCCGAAAAGACCCAGCACAAACCCGCCGACGGTCTCAAACTCCTCTTCAGGAAGCTTGATGCCGAGTTTCTCGTTCACTTTGCCGATATCGGTCCTGCCCTCAACGATAAAGCGATTCTCGGCGATCTCCTCGATCTCCTTCAGCGCCTTCTCCTGTTCATCGCGAATGTCGCCGACTATCTCCTCGATCAGATCTTCCATGGTGACGAGCCCGTCCGTGCCTCCGTATTCATCGCCGACAAGGGCCAGATGAATGCTTCGTTCGCGCATTTCCTTAAGCAGTACGCTCACCCTCTTGTTCGGCGGCACAATATACGGTTTACGGAGCACGCTCTCGAGCTCGAACGGCCGCTTCTCATTCATGCGCGCCAGGAGGTCCTTGAGATACACGATGCCGATCACGTTATCGATGCTACCCGAGTATACCGGCAAACGCGAAAAACCTTTTTCGTTCATGACGCGGAGGATATGGTTCAGGTCGCTCTCCGCCTCGACCGCAGTAATTTCCGTCCTTGGTACCATCACCTCACGCACTACCGTGTCCGTAAACTTGAACACGCTGTGGATAAGGTCCTCCTCCGACGGCTCGAACACACCGGTCTTGCGGCCCTCACGGATGAGATACTTGACCTCGTCTTCAGAGACAAATCCCATTTCCTCTCCGTTGCCGGACTTAAAGAACCTCAACATGAGGTTGCTTGAAAAGGAAAGAACACGGAGCACTGACGAGAGAAGTCTCGCGAGGATGTCGATGGGCGTCGAGGTAAAAAAAGCGATCCGCTCGGAATTCCTGATAGCCAGGGATTTCGGTATCAGTTCCCCAACGACGATCGTAAAATAGGTAATGACACTCACAACAACGGCCACGGCCAAGGGTTCGGCGGCCGTTTGAACGAACCGGGAAGGAAAGACGCTGAGATACGGCTTGATATGCTCAATGGCTATGATACCGCCGATGGCGGCGGCAAGCGTGCCGACAAGGGTCACGCCTATCTGGACCGTTGCAAGAAACCGCTCCGGTTCCTCCTGAAGCTTCTGCACCTTTCTGGCAACAGGATTACCGCTCTTGACAAGCTGACGCACCCTGCTCTTGCGGAGCGAGATCAAAGAGATCTCTGACGCCGAAAAGAAGGCGTTAATGAGAATAAGCAGGAAGATCAAAAATAGTTCGAAGAGAAGCATAGTTTTAAATAACCAAACTCAAATTCACAAATGCCAAAGCTCCAATAAACACCAATAATCAAACTTCAATAGTAACTACTCAGGTCTGCCATGGGCGAACGGCGCAGTAAGCGTGCAATGCATACTTGAACTAACGCCGTATCAGCCAAGACAGCGCGTGCGGAGCGTAAGCGCTGCGGATATAAGCTATCATATATGTTGTAGTACAAAGCCTTATAGCACGCTATGCGCCGGAGCGAATGGCAGACCTGAGTAGTCACCCTCAACAACCACATAATTTGAAAAATGGCCCTTGGCCATTGTTTATTGCTTTTAAAACCCGTACTCCTTCCACCGCTGCTCCACCAGCGCCTGTATCTCCGGGGACATCTTGATCTCATCGGGCCAGGGCCGGGTGAAGCCCTCTCCGGGGCCTTTTCGCGTGGCATCGATCCCCATTTTGCCTCCGAAGCCCGTCTGCGGACAGGAATGATCGAGGATATCGAGCGGGCCGTCGGTTATCACGACATCGCGCTGCGGGTCCACGTGGTTCATGACCTTCCAGGTCACTTCCGCATAGTCGTGGATATTCACGTCTTCGTCACAGACAATGACGAACTTGGAGAGCATGAGCATGCCCGTTCCCCAGATCGTGTTGATCACCTTTTTGCCGTGTCCGGGGTAGCGCTTTCTGATCTTGACGATCACATTGTTATGGAACACGCCTTCTATGGGCATGTCCATGTCAAGAATATCAGGTGCGACCGTCTGAAGGAGCGGCAGGAATATCCGTTCCGTTGCCTTGCCGAGGTACGCGTCCTCCTGCGGAGGCCGGCCCACAAGCGTGGCCGGATAGATGGCGTCCTTTCTGTGGGTAACGGCAGTCACGTGAAACACCGGGTACTCGTCTGCCTCTGAATAGTATCCCGTGTGGTCCCCGAAGGGCCCTTCGATCCTGCGTTCGTTCGGTTCGACAAACCCCTCGAGCACGAATTCCGCCTCCGCAGGGACCCGAATATCCACGGTCCTGCATTGAACGAGCTCCAGAGGTTTTTTTCTCAGAAATCCGGCAAAGATGAATTCACCGATGACCGGCGGAAGCGGCGCGGTGGAAGAATAAATAATGGACGGGTCCCCGCCGATGGCCACCGCCGCTTCCATGCGCTTTCCCGCGGCCTCGTAATGCTCGTAGTGGCGCGCGCCGTCCTTGTGCTTGTGCCAGTGCATGCCCGTGGTCCGGCCGTCGAATATCTGCATCCGGTACATGCCGACGTTGGTGATCCTGGTCACGGGATCAACGGTGCAGACCATCGGGAGCGTGATGAACCGTCCGCCGTCCGCCGGCCAGCATTTGAGCACGGGGAGGCGTGAGAGATCGACCTGATCGCCGATAAGAACTACTTCCTGGCACGGCGCCTTTTTTACTGTCTTCGGGAAAAAGTTCCCCAGCTCCGCAAGTTTCGGCAGCATCCCGAGCTTGTCCATGATCCCCGCGCCCCGCCCTGGCGGGGGAAAAAGGTTTGTCGGATCAACAATTTCCTTGATCCTTTGGCCGATCTCGTCGAGGTCCCCGACCTCGAGGGCGAGGCAGATACGCTTCATCGAGCCGAAGGCATTGGTAAGGACCGGAAAGGCCGAGCCTTTTACGCGCTCGAACAGGAGCGCCTTGTTCTCCGCGCCCTTCTGTTTCGAGACGCGGTCCGTGATCTCGGCGATCTCAAGCTCAGCGTCCACTTCGGCCTTGACCCTGACCAGCTCTCCGTTCTTTTCAAGAACAGCAATAAAATCCCTGAGTGTATCGTATGCCATAGAAAAGGAAGTTTAGCGGAATTAAAGAGGATTTGCAATCAAAAACTCAGGCCGGCATTCTCTGACAGGCATACTATTGATCTACCAATGCAAAAATATGATGAAAAATCCGTAAACGTAGCAACGTCACGTTCACGCAAAGGCCCCCTTTGAAAAAGGGTGATCTTCATTCTGTATTTCCCGCACCCTATCCTCCCCCATGGGGAGGATAAAGGTGAGGGGGCTGTCTTCTGCTACTGCATCACCCTGATGAAGTCCACTCCTTCGAATGTTGTCGTGCCAACCGTGCCTGTCACCCGGACCGTTACTTTGTCGCCATTCGGCAGAAGGTTGATCACGTCGCTCCGCTTGAACTTCACCATAAGGTCAGGTATGCCGTCCTTGTCATGATCGCCCACGGCAAAGGGCCGCTGCACGGCAGGGATGGTCCCTTCGAGCCGGACCGTGGAGATGTCGACGTCCGCGGGCCGGTAACCCGTTGGGAACTCGATGTAGACCACCACCCATGTCCCATTGCTCGTCTTGTTAAGGGTATTGGGATCGAAGTCTATCGTGGCGTTGATCGTGGTGACCGGGATATGAATGGAGAACGTCGCCATATCCATCCACGGGCCGCTGCTGTCGCCGTCGGATACCTGTGCGCGCCAGGTATAGGCGGTGTTGTCCGGGAGATTTGTGTCCGGCGTCCAGGACGTGATGCCCGAGCTGTCCTGGGGCACGCCTGTCTTCTTTGCCGTGAGCACGTTGTTTGAGTAGATTTCAAAATTATACGTGAGCGTGTCGCTGTCCGGGTCTGTTGCGTTCTTGACCGCGAGCGTGGGCGTAAGCGTCGCCAAACTGCTGCCGTTCGCGGGCGAGGAGAGGGTCGGCGCTCCCGGCGCGTCGTTGGCCTTGTTCACGAAGAACGATGCCCTGGCCATCCAACCGCTGTTCAGTTCCCCGTCATTGGCCCTTGCCTGCCAATAGTATGTCTGGTTCTCAATAAGCGTTACGGGAACGGTCCATGACGTGACTCCGAACTCCGAACTCCCAACTCCTGACTCAGCGACAAGCTGCGTGAGCCCGCTGTCGCTGTAGACCTCGAACTCATACGTGAGTACATCCTTGTCAATGTCAGTGGAATTATGCACCGACAGGGTCGGCGTGTACGTGTTCACCGCTCCCTTGTCCGAGGGATTGGCGAGCGCCGGGATTGCGGGCGCATCGTTTGTTGTGTTCACAAAGAAGCTGATCTCACCCGACCAGGAGGGGCTTTCGGCCTGTCCGTCGCTTGCCCTTGCCCGGACGTAGTACTGCGTGTTGTCCTTGAGACCAATCACCGGCCAGGTGGTCGCGCCCTGGCCTTGCGGGATGCTGCCGGAGCGGATGATGTCCGGCGAGTCGAAGGTCATGGCCGTATCCAGCTCGAAGCTGTAGGTGAGCGTGGAAGAATCGGGGTCAATGCTGTTGGAGATCACGATATCAGCGGCAAGGCCGGCAATCTCCGATTTATCTATCGGTGCAATGATCGTCGGCGCTGTAGGCGCGTCATTGGCCGTGTTCACAAAGAACTTAGCTGTCGTCATCCATGGGCCGGTGATGAGCCAGTCATCGGCCTGGGCCCGCCAGTAATACCAGGTGTTCTCCGCAAGCGCTGCCGAAATCTGCCACGAGGTGGTCCCTCCTGAGCCTGTCGAAGGACCGCTCGTGATGCCAATGACAGTGGCAACGATCTGAATGAAGTCGGGATCGAGGGCCACGTCGAAGTTGTACGTGAGGCTGCTGCTGTCCGGGTCTGAAGCGTTATTTACGACAAGAACCGGCGTGAATGTGTCTACCGCTGTATTGTCAGCAGGGCTCGAAAGTGTGGGCGCTGTGGGCGGGTCGTTCGCCACGTTCACCCGGAAGAACGCAGGCCTGTACTGAGTGCCGTCGAAGATCGTCATCCAGTCGCCGTAGAGCTTGCCGTCATACGCGCGGCTGCGCCAGAAGTATGTCTGATTTTCCGTGAGCGGGACAGTTACTGTCCATGATGTCGTTCCCCCTCCCGCCTCACTCCTCACTCCGCCCGACGCAGCGACAAGCTGCGTAAGCCCGCTGTCGCTGTAGACCTCGAATTCATAGGTCAGCTTGTCGTCATTCGGATCTGAGGCGTTGTTTACGATCAGGACCGGCGTGAAGGTCTCGACATCGGAGCCGTTACCCGGCAGGGACAGGGACGGCGCAGTGGGCGCTCCCTCTACTCTGAAGTACGTCCCCGCAAGCGTCTCCTCGATGTCCCCGATCTTTGCCCGCAGCACGACAAGATAATCTTTGGCGTTGTATGTTATCGTGTCTATCACCCCCGCGCCCGGATAAACGCCTCCCATGGGAAGCGGCGTCTCGGCCGGAATGGTATCGTAAACCGTCTGGTTGAGGACATGTACGGTCTGGACAGACAGATTGACGCTCGAAAGATCGATGTTCCCGACGTTCGTGACGCTGTAGCTCACCGATATCGGTTCGCCGGAGAGTACGCTCTGTTTATCAACGGATACCTGTCCCTTGAGCAGGGCTAAAGGCTTCACTGGGCTGCTGATGACGACCTGGCTCGAGCCTGTGGCGATCACTGTACCCGATGCGTCTTTTACTTCAAGTGTCACGGGATACGTTCCCGGGGCGTAGGTCGTGGTATTCCAGTAGCTCTTGAAAGTGAAGCTTGCTTCGGGCATGAGGGTAGTTATAGTCTTTGTTTCGGTATATACCTGACTACTGTCTACTGGATTCTGCATACTGATTTTTGCCGTCAAATTCTCCATGATGTAATTGAGGCTCTGGCTCGTGATGACTGAGGTCAAT
>DATDRO010000043.1:0-9525 GCA_035291685.1 Nitrospirota bacterium
CCGAGGAATTCATCGGCGTCATCACCCAGAAACTCGGGATCCGCAAAGGCCGCATGACCAAGATGGCGAACAACGGCCACGGCCGCGTCAGGCTCGAGTTCCGCATCCCGGCGCGCGGACTCATCGGCTTCCGGTCGGAGTTTTTGACCGATACCCGCGGCACCGGCCTGTTGAACCATCTCTTCGACGGATACGAGCCGTGGCAGGGAACGATCGCCAAACGGAACACCGGCGCGCTGGTGGCGGACCGCGCAGGCAAGACCACGACCTATGCGCTCTACCACATCCAGCCCCGCGGCGAGCTCTTCATCGGCGAGAGCACCGCGGTATACGAGGGAATGATCGTGGGCGAGAACTCGCGCGAGAACGACATGGACGTGAACGTGATCAAGGAAAAGAAGCTCACCAACATGCGCGCCTCGGGAGCCGACGAAGCGCTTCGCCTCGTGCCCCATCGGCAGTTGTCGCTTGAGCAGTCGCTTGAGTTCATCAAGGAAGACGAGCTCGTGGAAGTGACCCCCCTGAGCATCCGGCTGCGGAAGAAGGTCCTGGAAGCGAACAAGCGGCCGAAGAGCAGAGAGAAGAGCGAATAAGACAAATGCCTTCGTAATGGCGTCATTTCATGATCGGGCCGCTTGCCTTTCAACATCCAGTTTAAAAAAAGGGCCGCTCTTCGCGGCCCCGATCTTTTGCACCCACCTGGTTTGTTACGTTACTTCATTTTCCCGGATATCACCCGGTCCAGTGACCATCTGCCGCCGCCCTTGATCATGAGAGCGATGCCGATTGCAATGACCAGAAGATGGTATTCAAAACCCTCGCCTTTCTGATTGCCCATCCAGTTCATGAAGAACCCGTTGTGCCAATGTACCATGTACACGGCAACGACCATGTTGACGGTAATGCCGAAGGCCGCCACCCGGGTCAGAAGACCGCTGAGCAGTCCCAGACACCCCAAACCTTCCGCCATGATCGCCAGGAATGCGAACAGAGCCGGGATGCCCATGCCCGTTGTGAACATATGCATCGTACCGCCAAATCCGGGACCGCCGAACCAGCCCAGAAGCTTCTGCATCCCGTGGGGGAAAAACACAAGGCCCAGCAAAAGCCTGAGGATAAACAGTGCCATATCGTTCTCTGTCTTGAACAATCTCTTGATCATAGGGACCTCCTCCTGGAGATTTGTATTCCTGTCTATAAGTATACCAAAATTCTTGGGAAATGTTTTTCGTCCTCTCGCGGGCAGCGCACCCGGTGATGTCCGCGCCGCAACCCATTGAAATTCAGGACTTTACTTATCCTCTATAACCGCCACATAGCGATTGACACCCGTTTTAAAAAGCGTTAACGTGTCTATCGTGAAAACAGCCGTCGAGACATACAAACTTCTTCCGAAAACGAACTGCGGCAAGTGCGGTACTCCCACCTGCTTCGGTTTTGCGGCAAAGCTGGCATCGCATCTTGCCTCGCCGGATGACTGCCCGGTGATGACCGAGGCCGCACGCAAGATCCTGCATGAGACTCATGCGGCAAAACCCGACTCTCCCGGCACGGTTTATGAACAAGCACTGGAAGCCTTAAAGCGGAAAATAAAGGCGGTGGATTTTAAAAAGGCGTCGACGCTCTTTGGCGCCGACTATCTCGGGCCCGAAGACCTGGAGATCATGTTCCTGAATGAGAGATATCGCGTTACGAAGGAAAAGATTCTCGATGCTTCGGGTAGCGAACCGCGCCCCTGGATATCGATCCTCATCTACAACCACCTCTGCATGCCGGACCCTCCCGAGCCTTCGGGCGAGTGGATATCCTTCGGCGCGATCCCCCAGTCCCATGCGAAAGACAAGGCGTGGATCAGCCACGTCGAAGAGGTCGTCGCAAAACATTTTTCAGGAAATGTCGCCGCGCTCAGAACCGCGTGCGAGCGCCTGGGAGGCGTGAGCACGGAGGTGAAGGGAAACCAGGATGCGGCTTACGGGTTCCGCTTCTTCCCTCGTTACCCGGTGCTGCTCCTGTTCTACGACGAAGTGCCCGAAGAAAACTTTCCCGCCCAGTGCAAGATGCTCCTCGACAGGAATGTCCCGCACTACCTGGACATAGAATCCATCGTGGTGCTAGGTGAGGAATTTGCCGCTCGACTGACGGGGTGATGCAATGCGGATTGCGGAGTGTGGAGTGCGGAATTAACGCCGTCATTCCCGCGAAAGCGGGAATCCAGTGGTTCAATCTGTGTTCATTTGTGTTACCGCATAGAGTAGGTATTCGATGTTCCCGTCCTGGCCCGTGATCGGAGAAGGCATCACGCCCTTGACATCGAGGCCCTGTTCACGGACAAATTCGACGATTCTTTCGACAACTGCCTTTCGCGCAGTCTCATCCCGCACGATCCCGCCCTTGCCGACCCGACCCTTTCCAACTTCGAACTGCGGCTTGATAAGAGCGATGATCTCTGAATCGTGGGCGAGAAATGGCAAGACCGGGGGTATCACCTTTTCAAGGGAAATGAAAGAGGCGTCAATGACCGCGATGTCGATAGGCTCGGGAATAAGCGCAGAGTTTATCTCGCGGATGTTCGTACGTTCGAGCGAGATGACGCGCGGGTCCTGCCGAAGCTTCCATGCCAGTTGACCATACCCGACATCAACGGCGTACACGTTGCGGCATCCGTGCTGAAGCAGACAATCCGTAAACCCTCCGGTAGATGCGCCGACGTCCATCGCCGTCCTGCCCGTTACGGTTATCTTGAATTCCCGCAACGCAGCTTCAAGCTTCAGCCCGCCCCTGCTCACATACGGCATCGGCTCGCCGAGGATACGGATATCCGCTTCTTCCGGCACGAGGGCTCCCGCCTTCTCGACCTTCTGGCCGTTCACGAGAACGTTGCCGGCCAGTATCATTGCCTGACCGCGTTCACGGCTCTCGGCTATGCCACGCTCTACGAGAAAACGATCCAGGCGAAGCTTCTGCCTCTTGCTCACGGATTTTGGTTTGTGGGTTTTGGATTGGTTATTCATTGACGCGGCTTTATTGTTTTTCACTCCGCATTCCACAATCCGCGCTCCGCATTTTCAGACATCCATCGCCCTGACCTTCGAGACCGGGGCGGCGACCTTGAGGCGGGTGCTCGTCACGAATTCTTTGGCCGACGCATAGATGCCGTCGGCATCCAGTCCGTACTTTTGCCGCAGGATCTTCTGTGAGCCGTGTTCGATAAATTTATCGGGCAGGCCGATCCGGTGCGTTCTCGCGCTGAACAGCCCCTTCTCGTCAAGACATTCAAGGACCGCGCTCCCGAACCCGCCCATGAGCGCGTGCTCTTCAACGGTCAGGACCCTGCCGGTCTTTTTCGCCATCTGGAGGATGAGTTCCTCATCAAGGGGCTTGGCAAAGCGCGCGTTCACGACCGCCGCGGATATCCCGTCCGCCGTGAGCCGTTCCGCCGCCTCGATCGACGGGTGGACCAGATTGCCGATGGCAATGATCACAACATCGCTCCCGTCCCTGAGCAGCTCCGCCTTTCCTATCTCGAGCGTCTTCAACTGCTGGTCCATGGGAACGCCGAAGCCGGCCCCCCTCGGATACCGCACTGCCGTGGGGCCCGGATGCTCCACCGCGGTCTTTATCATATGCTGCAGTTCGTTCTCGTCCTTCGGCGCCATGATGACCATGTTCGGAACATGCCGAAGGTACGCGATATCGAACACCCCGTGGTGGGTCGGCCCGTCCTCGCCCACGATCCCGGCGCGGTCCAGGGCGAGCGTCACCGGGAGGTTCTGAAGACAGAGGTCATGGACGATCTGGTCATAGGCACGCTGCATGAACGTGGAGTAGATGGCGGCCACCGGGTGCATCCCGTCCACCGCGAGGCCGCAGGCAAACGTGATGCCGTGGGACTCCGCTATGCCGACGTCAAAGAACCGCGCGGGGAACTGCTCCGCGAATTTATCCAGTCCCGTCCCGTCGGACATGGCGGCGGAGATGGCGATGATCTTGTCGTTGTCCCCGGCCAGTCTCAGCATGGTCTGGCCGAATACGTCGGTATAACTGAGGACCGAGGCTTTTTTGGCGATCTTGCCGCTCGCTCGTTCGAACGGCGGCGTTCCGTGATACTGCGACGGGTCGCATTCCGCGAATTCACATCCCTTGCCTTTTTTCGTCACCACGTGGACGAGCACCGGCCAGGGGAAACTCTTTAGATTATGAAACGTCTCGAGCAGGTGGTCTATGCGGTGCCCGTCGATCGGTCCCACGTACTGGACCCCGAGCTCATCGAAGAGCATGCCCGGCACAACGAGTCCCTTGAGCGACTCCTCTGCCTTCTTTGCAAGGTTGAACATGGACTCGCCGACCCTCGGGATGCCCTGGAGAAAGTTCTTGGCCTCCTGCCGCAGCTTGGTGTAGAACTGCCCGGTCATTAATTTGTTCAGGTACGAGGATAGCGCGCCCACATTCGGAGAGATGGACATCTCATTGTCGTTCAGAATGACCATGAGGTTCTTCTTCAAATGTCCGGTCTGGTTCAATCCCTCGAACGCAAGCCCCGCGGAGATGGAACCGTCCCCGATCACCGCGATCACGCGGTAGTCTTCGCCCTTGACGTCCCGCGCAGCCGCCATCCCGAGGGCCGCGGAGATGGACGTGCTCGCATGGCCCACGTCAAAGTGGTCGAAGGGGCTCTCTTCCCGTTTCGGAAATCCGCTCATGCCGCCGAACTGGCGGAGCGTGGGGAACCGGGCGCGCCTTCCGGTGAGCAGCTTGTGCGCGTACGCCTGGTGCCCCACGTCCCACACGATACGGTCGCGCGGCGTATCAAAGGCGTAGTGGAGGGCGATGGTCAGTTCGACCACGCCGAGGCTCGAAGCAAGATGCCCGCCGGTCCTGGAGACGACATCGAGGATCTCCTCCCTGAGCTCCGCCGCAAGGGCGGGGAGTTCTCCCGGAGGAACTTTCCGAAGATCTTCGGGATTGCTGATGGTATCGAGTATCATAGTGTACCTCACGAAAAAATGGGTCAAGGGTCAAGTAGCCAGGGGCAAGTAAGGCTGAGACCATTGACCCATGACCCCTGCCCCTTGACCCTGCTGTATCAGTTCACTCTATTAATAATATACTTCGCCAGTTCCCTCAGGGGGTCCGCCTTCCTGCCGAAGCCTTTCAATGCGTCAAGGGCCTCGCCAACAACCTCCTCCGCCCTGCGCCGCGACTCTTCAAGGCCGAGAAAACTCGGGAAGGTCTTCTTCCCCTTTTCCAGATCACTGCCGATGTCCTTGCCGAGCTCTTCCTGCTTTCCGGTCACGTCGAGAATGTCATCAACGATCTGGAACGCGAGCCCCGCCATCTCGCCGTAGCGGGTGAGCGCCGCGAACTGGCGCTTGCCGGCCTTCGCATAGAGCGCCCCGACCCTGACCGAGGCCCGGATAAGGGCTCCGGTCTTGTGCGTGTGGATATATTCAAGGGTCGGGAAGTCGATCTCCTTGTTCTCGGACTGTATGTCCACCACCTGGCCTCCCACCATGCCGAAGACCCCGGATGCGACGGCTATTTCTCTGATCATGGATACCAGGGTGCGCGCCTGGATGGACTTCAAGCGTCGCGGGTCGGAGAGGACCTCAAAGGCCATGGTAAGCAGCCCGTCTCCCGCCAGAATAGCGATTGCCTCGCCGTATGCCTTGTGGCACGTCGGTCTGCCCCGGCGGAGATCGTCGTCGTCCATGGCCGGCAGATCGTCGTGTATCAGAGAGTAGGTGTGGATAATCTCCAGCGCGCCGGCAACGGGGAGCAGGTCCGCGGTCGCTGCGCCCACGGCCTCGGCCGCCGCTATCGCGAGCACCGGCCTCACCCTCTTGCCCCCGGCAAAGAGGCTGTACCGCATCGCCTCGTGAATGACCGGAGGAAAGGTCTTCGCCGGCGGAACGAGCTTCTCGAGCGTTTTGTCGATAATGTCTTTTTTCCGCGCCAGGTAGGCTTTTATGTCCATAATAAGAGCAAGCTCCAAACCTCAAGCACCAAATATCAAATAAGCACCAATAATCAAGCATCAAGTTCCAAACGTTTGGTTGTTATGATTTGGTGATTGGATATTGTTTGTTACTTGGGATTTGTTATTTGAATTTCTCCCCTCACTCTTCTTCGGGCTCTTCGAACGGGTGGGCAGCGATATTTCCCGCCTTGTCTTTCAGAAGGATCTCCACCTTGCGCTCAGCCTCCTCGAGCCGCTTATTGCACAAGCGAGAGAGCTTCACGCCCTCTTCGAACAGTTTGAGCGACTGCTCCAGGGGGAGGTCGCCTGTCTCAAGTTTCTTCACGATATCTTCGAGCCTCGCGAGCGCGGCTTCAAAATTTTTTTCCGCCATAACGACGATCACCCCATGGGTCCGGCACGCTCTCTGCATCCCGCGTAAATGGTATTATATACGGAAAAGAAAAATAAAATCAAGGCAAAACAAACTGGACTTTCCCCCAAATTTAATCAATTGAAGCTCCCTGCAGCAAGCTATGGGGAATGCGCTCACTCCGGAATTCAAAGCGCTCAGCCCTTGAGCGATAGATGCGCTTTGGCGCGCCCTGTCGCATAACGAAGGGTAAGTGCTTCAGGGACAGGCAGAATCGCTTCGTGCCATCATCCGATATGCTGCACGCGTGCGCGGCAGAGCGAAGGGGCTGAGCGCGGATGGCACAATAAAGACAAGCATATGCGGGACTGTCGGCGCGCCTCAACAGCCTGTTTTCCAAAAAACAAAAACACAAAACTGCCGGTTGACTTATGATTATAAGAATGCTAACATTGCGCAATCAATGCCGGAGGATACAGGAGGCGATATGAATACCGACAAAGACGACGACCGGACCTACCGGCTTGATGAAGAACACCTCCGTATATTACAGGAGATCGAAAAGACGACCCGTCAGAGCGTGAAAAGCCAGGTCCGGGAAGGCATCGAGCTGTTTATCAGATCCAAAAAAAGCGATCCCCATAGCCTGTCGATATTCTCCCCTATCATATTCGATCGGCCCTATCGAAGCCAGGATCAATAGTTGCCGCCCGAATCCTCGCGTTTCTTCTCAACCCGCGACCACACCTCTCCCTTGTGCAGCCTGGTGCTTATCAGGTCACCCGGCTCGACATCAGCTTCGTTTTTGAGAACGATCCCTTCAGGAAGCTTTTTCGTGATGCTGTATCCTCTCGATAATATGCCGAGAGGATTCAGATGTTCGAGACCGCCCGTCAGGGAAAGGAGAAGCGCCCGGTCCCGCCGAAGATGATAACCAAACCCGGTTGCCAGCCTGCCCAAAAGTTCGTCCACCCGCTGCGCGTACTGCTCCAGTCTTCTCCCCGGGTCTCCGAGGAGCCGCATCTTCTCCCGGAGCGCCGCTCGAAATAATTCGATCTTCCGGCGTATGCTTCTGACGAGGCCCGATTCCAGTGACCCGATGAACTCCCGGAAACCTTCCTCGGTCCGGACGACCATCTCTGCAGCGGCGGACGGGGTCGGCGCGCGGAGATCGGCGACGAAATCGGAGACCGTATAGTCCGTCTCGTGCCCGACCGCGGAGATGATCGGTATCGTTGACGCGGAGATGGCCCGGGCCACGGATTCCTCATTGAAAGCCCAGAGGTCTTCGAGCGATCCGCCGCCGCGGCCCACGATCAGCACATCGGCGCTTTTCTCCTTGTTGAAATAGTGGATCGCCCCGATGATCTCAGGGGCCGCTGTTGCTCCCTGCACGGCAACGGGATAGATGAGGATCTCCATCTTCGGATGGCGGCGCCTGATCACGCGGAGCATGTCCCTGATCGCGGCGCCCGTTGGAGAGGTGATGATGCCGATCCTCCGGGGAAGGAGCGGAAGCGGCTTTTTGCGGTCGAGGTCGAAGAGCCCCTCTTTCGCAAGCCTTGCCTTGAGCTCTTCAAACGCCTGCTGGAGGGCGCCCACACCCTTCGGCTCGATATATTCCAGAACGAGCTGGTACTCTCCGCGCGGCTCATACACGCCGACCCGCCCCCGGCAGATCACCTGCAGGCCGTGCTGGAGCGTGAATTTGAGGAACCGCTGGGACGAGCGGAACAGGACCGCACGGATCTGGCTCTGTTCGTCCTTGAGCGTGAAATAGATGTGGCCGGACCGCGGAGCGTTCAGGTTCGATATCTCTCCCACGACCCAGACATCGGGAAAGGTCCCTTCGAGGAGGTCCTTCACCCGGAGGGTGAGCTGCGTGACGGTGAGAATGTGGGTTTGCATGGGTTTTAACCACAGAGACCACAGAGAAGCGCAGGAAGATCAGAAGTTGAACGGACAAGAAGGCAAGAATTTAAACAGAATCTCAGCTTCTCACCTTCTCATCCTCTGGGTTTTTCTCAGCGGGCTCTGCGTCCTCCGCGGTGAAATGTCTCAGGATGTTAGATGGATCCGCTCTATAGACTTCGCCCTTCCCGTGCTCGAATCGATATCGATGATGACCGCGTCAAGGTGCGTCGGCCCTTTGGGAATTTCGAACCGGTGGGGGGTCTGATACAAAAAGCGGCCGATGGCCTGTTCCTTCTTCACGCCGATGACCGAATCCGTGGGCCCCGTCATGCCTACATCCGTAATGAAGGCCGTACCGCCGGGAAGCACGCGCTCGTCCGCCGTCTGCACGTGGGTGTGGGTCCCGATCACGGCGCTCGCCTTGCCGTCCAGGTGCCAGGCCAGGGCGACCTTCTCGGACGTTGCCTCCGCGTGAAAATCAACGATAACAACAGGCGTCTGCTCCTTTAGCTTCTCGATCTCCCGGACAGCCGTGCGGAAAGGGTCCTCCAGGTTCGACATGAAGACCCTTCCTTCGAGGTTCAGCACCGCCGCCTTGCCCGCCCCTGCCGTGGATATGACCACGCTGCCGAACCCCACATTACCTTCGGGGTAATTTGCAGGTCGAAGAAGCCTGTCCTGTTTGGTCAGGTAGGGCGCGATCTCTTTTTTGTCCCAGACATGATTGCCCGAGGTGAGGACCTGTATCCCCAGCGAAAAAAGCTCCTCGGCGATCTCCTGGGTGATCCCGAATCCTCCCGCCGAGTTTTCCCCGTTCGCCGCGATGATATCCGGGCGATAGGTATCGACGAGACTGCGCATACTGCTCCGCACCATCTTTCTCCCCGGCTCTCCGATTATGTCTCCGATGAAAAGGACTTTCAATGAGCCTCCAGAATTCAGGAGTCAGGAGCCAGAAGTCAGGAGAAACCATTTATTCTGATTTCTGACTTCTGTCTTCTGGCTTCTTTTTTTTCTACTTCGCGTACTCCACGTACCTGCTTTCGCGCACCACGGTCACCTTGATCTGGCCCGGATACGAAAGCTCCAGCTCGATCTTCTTCGCGATGTCCCGCGAGAGCTGGGAAGCGTGCGCGTCCGAAAGGTCCTCGGGCTTTACGATGATCCTGATCTCGCGTCCGGCCTGGATGGCATAGGACTTCTCGACCCCCTTGAAGGAGTTGGCGACCTCTTCCAGTTTTTCGAGTCTCTTCAGGTAGCTTTCGAGGGTCTCACGCCTGAC
>DATDRO010000044.1:0-7049 GCA_035291685.1 Nitrospirota bacterium
CCACCAGCTCAGCACCCAGAATAGTTACCCCGTTAGAGAAAAAACGAGTCCCCCCGGGGGGCCTTCCTCTATCCCCGTTCGTGGATTGTGTTCTCTAATGGAGTAACTTTTTTCCCTTTTTTTTCGTTCTCTGCGGTGCGCTTCTCCTGCTTATTGCGGCCGTCGCTTGTTCGCGCACCGGGAGCAATGCCCGTAAAATTCCACATGACTTCCTGCGACAGAGAACCCCTTCGCGCTATCGGCCGGGAGATCAACGGTGATATCCTTCATGATGTCGATGATTTTTTTGCACCGGGTACAGATACAATGATGGTGCGGCACGGTATTCGGGTCGAACCGCTTCCGCTCGGCATCAATGGTGAGCTCGCTGACGGTCCCCGCCTTTGTCAGGGCGTTGAGCGTATTATACACCGTGGCAAACGAGAGAGTAGGGTTCTTCTTCGACAGCGCACGATAGACTTCCTCGGCTGAGGGATGGGAAGTGTTGCCATCCAGATACGCGAGGACGGCAAGCCTCTGCGGCGTGCGCTTCATACCCGCGGCCAGACATTTTTTCGGCGGATTTTTCATGACCGGAATACTTTGTACTTTGGAATTATTATAAATTAAGGGCAGCGTCGCTGTCAAGCTTTTTCCCTGCCTGAAAAGCAGGCAGGGTGCGGACAACCTTCCCCCTCTCCGGCGCCCTCAAAACAAAAAGGCATACCCCTGCGGGCTGCCTTTCCATGAATTGAATTATTGTAACTACTAAGGTGCTCAGGTCACCCATGAGCGATAGGCGCTGTAAGCGCGCAGGTAAAGATGCTCTACCGACGCAGGCGCTGCGGGCAAAAGTACCGCCCTGCCGAATTTCAAGGACCTGTGGCACGCTAAGCGACAGAGCGAGTGGCTGACCTGAGTAGTTACGAATTATTAATAATGGCTGACGAGAGAGAAACCGCCGGCCTATTTCTGGCCGTGCTGCTCCGCCACCTGGATCCTGATGAGCGCCCTCAGAAGTTCGATGCGGGCCTTTTCGTGATCTCGCTGGTCGCGTTTTTCGCCCAACGCCTTCTCTGCCCGCTCCTTCATGAGCCTGGCCTCGGCAAGGTCGATCTCGGACGCGCGGTCCGCGCCTTCGGCCAGAATGATCACCCGGTTCGGGCCGACCTCGGCGTATCCCCAGTCAACGGCCAGGTGGTGCCACACCGTACCCTCGCGGTACGAAAGCTCCCCTGCCTTGAGCGTTGTCAGGAAAGGCGTATGCCCCGGCAAAACGCCGAATTCACCCTCGCTCCCCGGAGCGATCACTTCGTCTACCCGCTCGGAGCGCACCACCTGACGGCTCGGCGCAACTATCTCGAGCAGCATTTTTCCTTTTTCAGCGACCATTATCTTTTTCCAATCCTCGCTCATAGCTCTTGGCTCGCGGCTCGCAGCTCTTCGGCTATGAGCTATCAGCTACGAGCGGATTATCGAATTACCGCTTATACCCCAGTTTCTCCGCCTTCTCGAACACTTCCTCGATGGGGCCGACCATGTAGAACGCCTGCTCGGGGATGTCATCCATCTTGCCGTCAACAACTTCCTTGAATCCCTTGATGGTTTCCTTGAGCGGCACATATTTGCCGGGTGTTCCCGTAAAGGCTTCGGCCACCTGGAAGGGCTGCGAAAGGAAACGCTGGATCTTCCGGGCCCGCGACACGGAGAGCTTGTCTTCGTCCGAGAGCTCGTCCATGCCGAGGATCGCGATGATGTCCTGGAGCTCCTTGTACCGCTGGAGCACGAGCTGGACCCTGCCCGCGACCGCGTAATGCTCTTCTCCGATCACGTGGGGATCCATGATACGTGATGTCGAATCGAGCGGGTCCACGGCCGGGTAGATGCCGAGCTCGGAGATCTGACGAGAGAGCACTGTTGTGGCATCAAGGTGCGCGAAGGCGGTTGCCGGCGCCGGGTCGGTCAGATCGTCCGCGGGAACGTAGATGGCCTGCACCGAGGTGATGGAACCCTTTTTCGTGGAGGTAATGCGCTCCTGAAGGGCGCCCATTTCCGTACCGAGCGTGGGCTGGTAGCCCACGGCCGAAGGCATACGGCCGAGGAGCGCCGACACTTCGGAACCCGCCTGGGTGAAGCGGAATATATTGTCAACGAACAGAAGCACGTCCTGGCCCATGGTGTCGCGGAAATATTCCGCCACGGTCAAGGCTGAAAGACCCACGCGGAGCCTCGCTCCCGGCGGCTCGTTCATCTGACCGTAAACAAGCGCCGTTCTGTTGATAACGCCCGACTCCTTCATCTCGGCCCAGAGGTCGTTTCCTTCACGCGTACGCTCGCCCACGCCGGCAAACACGGAGTAGCCGCCGTGCTGCTTTGCCACGTTGTTGATGAGCTCCATGATGAGCACGGTCTTGCCCACGCCCGCGCCGCCGAAGAGGCCGGTCTTGCCGCCCTTGGTATAGGGGGCCAGAAGGTCGACGACCTTGATGCCGGTTTCAAAGAGCTGTTTTGTGGGATCCAGTTCCTCAAGCATGGGGGCAGGACGGTGGATCGGCAGCGTGTCCTTGGTCTGGATCGGACCCATCTCGTCAACCGGCTCGCCGATAACGTTCATGATGCGGCCAAGCGTTTCCTTTCCGACCGGCATGGAAATGGGCTTGCCGGTGTCGCTGACCTTCATACCGCGCATAAGACCGTCGGTGGACGACATGGCCACCGTACGCACCCGGTTCTCACCAAGGTGCAGCGCGACCTCAAGCGTCAGATGCGTCTCGGGTGTGCCGATGTTCTTGTCCGCGGCCTGATCGATCCTGAGCGCGTTCATCAAATGGGGCAGGCTTCCGACGGGGAACTCGCAGTCCACCACCGCTCCCATCACCTGTACTATTTTCCCTGTGCTCATTGATAACCCCCTGTGGAATCTTTATAAGTCAAAATTCAAATTGCAAAATTATTGTGCTCTCATTTTGACTTTTGCACTCTGCATTTTGCATTTTTCACTATTTCAAGGCCTCCGCCCCGCCCACGATCTCGGATATCTCCTTGGTGATCGCGGCCTGGCGCTGTTTGTTGAACTTGAGCGTGAGCCTTTCGATCATGTCCCTCGCATTCCGCGTGGCGGAGTCCATAGCGGTCATCCGCGATCCCATCTCGCTCGCCTGGCTTTCCAGCATCGATCGGTAGAGCTGCACCTCGATGTGCTTCGGCAGGATCGAGCTCAGGATGGCTTCAGCCGACGGCTCATAGAGATACTCGACGGCGGCCATGAAGGGGTCCGCCTCCGCCGGCGGCTCCACCGGCAGGAGCTTGTCGAGCGTCACCTTTTGCTGCATGACGCTCTTAAATTCATTATAGAGAACATATACTTCATCGGTCTCGCCGGCGGCAAAGCGCTCGACAATGTTCTTGCCGACATCGGCGGCCTTCTCATAGTCGATCATGCCGAGCTCCGACCACACCTTGCCGAGCTTGTATGCGGCCCGTTTGCGGAAGAAGTCCCTGCCCTTTCTGCCGACAACGTTGACCGTCACTTCCTTGCCGGCGGCCTGCAGTTCCCTGACCGCCTCCACCGCCTTGCGCATGATATTGGTGTTGTACGCCCCGCACAGACCGCGGTCCGACGTGAGCACGAGGAGCTTCACCCGCTTGGGCTCGCGCTTGGCGAGCAGCGGATGCTGTGCGCGCTCCACGCGGCCCGCGAGGTTCGCGATGACCGCCAGCATCTTGCGCGCATACGGCCTCGCCGCGATCACTCGGTCCTGCGCGCGGCGAAGCTTGGCAGCAGCCACCATTTTCATGGCCTTGGTGATCTGCTGGGTCTTCTTGACGCTCGTGATCTTTCTTTTAATGTCTCGTAAGCTGGGCATCGATTTCCTTCAAGTTTCGAGTCTTTGGTTAACTCCGAACTACGAACTCAACACTCCGAACTATTTACGCAGTAAATGACTTCTTGAACTCCTCGATCACCGCCTTGATGCGCGACTTGAGGTCGTCATCCAGCTGTTTCTTGGTCGCGATGTCGCTTAACAGCGCCTGATGCTTGCTCGTGGCGAACCGGAGGAGCTCCTGCTCGAACTTCTTTACCGCGTTCACCGGGACCTCGTCCACAAAGCCGTTGGTCCCCGCGAAGATCACCAGGATCTGCTGCTCGACCGGAAGCGGCGAGTACTGGTCCTGTTTGAGGAGCTCGACCATGCGCTGACCGCGGTTCAGCTGGGCCAGCGTGGCCTTGTCGAGGTCGCTGCCGAACTGGGCGAAGGCGGCGAGCTCGCGGTACTGGGCCAGGTCGAGGCGGAGCGTGCCGGCCACCTGCTTCATGGCCTTGATCTGGGCGCTGCCGCCCACGCGCGACACGGAGATACCCACATTGATGGCCGGCCGCACGCCGGAAAAGAAGAGGTCGGACTCAAGGAATATCTGTCCGTCGGTAATGGAGATCACGTTCGTCGGGATGTACGCGGACACGTCGCCGGCCTGGGTCTCGATGATCGGGAGCGCCGTGAGCGAGCCGCCGCCGAGCTTGTCGGACAGTTTCGCCGCGCGCTCGAGAAGACGGGAGTGGAGATAGAACACGTCGCCGGGGTACGCCTCGCGGCCCGGAGGCCTGCGGAGGAGCAGCGAAAGCTGGCGGTAGGCAGTGGCCTGCTTCGACAGATCATCATACACGATCAGGGCATGGCCGCCCTTGTCGCGGAAATACTCGCCGATGGTGCAGCCCGTGTAGGGGGCGATGAACTGGAGCGGCGCCGGGTCGGATGCCGTGGCCGACACGATGATGGTGTACTTCATCGCGCCATGCTCTTCGAGGGTCTTGACCACCTGCGCCACCGTGGAGCGCTTCTGCCCGATGGCCACGTAAATGCAGATGACGTTCTGGCCCTTCTGGTTGATGATCGTGTCGATGGCAACGGCGGTCTTGCCGGTCTGGCGGTCTCCGATGATGAGCTCGCGCTGGCCGCGGCCGATGGGGATCATGGCATCAACGGCCTTGAGGCCGGTCTGGAGCGATTCACGGACGGATTGGCGCTTCACGATGCCCGGCGCGATCACTTCGATATGGCGGAACTCTTTGGAAGCGATGGGGCCCTTGCCGTCGATGGGCTGGCCGATGCCGTCCACCACGCGGCCCACGATGGCGTCGCCCACCGGGACCTCGGCGATCCTCTTGGTCCGCTTGACGATGTCCCCTTCGCGGATCCCGGAGTCTTCGCCCATGAGCACCGCGCCCACGTTCTCCTCTTCGAGGTTCAGCGCCATGCCCATGACGCCGCCCGGGAACTCCAGGAGCTCGCCGGACATGACATTGTCGAGCCCGAAGATCTTGGCGATGCCGTCACCGACCGTTATCACGGTGCCGACTTCGGCGACCTCAACGGTCTTCTCGAAATCGGATATCTTCTTTTTTATGATCTCGCTGATTTCCTGTGCCTTGATCTGCATTGTATGCACCCCTTTGAAGTCAGGAGTCAGAATCCAGAAGTCAGAAAAACGGACTAAAGCAGTTCTCCTGGCTCCTGACTCCTGTCTCCTGTATTCTTGACGTTCAGTTCATCAATTGATTGCGCATCTTGTCGAGCTGGTTCTTGATGGTCCCGTCATAAACAACGCTTCCGATCTGCGCCTTGGCCCCGCCGATGAGCGATGCATCGACCTTCGCGTCGATGTCCACCTGCTTGCCGGTGAGCGTCTCAAGTTTTTTCTTGATGTCCGCAAGGTCGGCCGGGTTGACTGCCGCCGCCGTGACCAGCTGCACCATGGCGCGGTTCTCCCGTTCTGCGAGAAGGTCCTCGAATGCCCGGTAGATGTCCTGTAGATAGATGATCCGGTTCACGTCGGCGAGGTGCTCGATGAACCGCTGGGAGATCGCATGCAGTTCCAGCCGCGATGAAAGCTCCCGTATCACGACCTTTTTGTCTTCCGCCGTGAAGGCGGGGTTGGAAAATATCTTCCGAAGGTCCGGCTGGGTCCCCACAGCGCCTGCGAATGCGTCCAGGTCCGCGCGGACCTTTTCCGTGATCTTCTTCTCCTCGCTCAGTTCCACGAGTGCCCTGGCATATCTTTTCGCGATTACCCTGATCAACTCTTGCCTCCAACCCTGGCGATATATTCCTTCAGGATCCGTTCGCGGTCTTCGTTGTTCATCCGCTCCTTGATCCTGCCCTCGGCAAGGTCTATGGAGAGGAGCGCCGCTTCGACGGCAAGGCTGTCCTTGGCCTTTTGAACTTCCACATCGATCGTGGACTTCACCTGTGCCTGGATGTCCTGAACGATTTTTTTGCTTTCTTCCACAAGCCCCTGCTTGTCCTTCTCGCCCCGCGTCCGGGCCTCATCGATCAGCTTGCCCGTTTCCGCGCTGACGTCCTTGACCTTCCGTTCCATATCGGCAAGGGCGCTCAACGCGCGTTCCTTCGCCTCCCGGGAGTCTTCCATGGACTTGGCGATCGCGGCCGTGCGCGACACAAAAAAATCCCGGATGGGTTTTCTGGCAAAATAGACGAGCACTCCCGCGAGGATGGCGAAATTGATGATCCTCGGCAGCCAGTCTCCCAAAAAGGTCATCGTCTCTTCTCCGCCGCCATGCCCCTCGCTTTCGGCGAAGGCCAGCGCGGCGCTCAGGATGCCCGCCAGTCCGTAGAAGATCGGTATGATATTTTTCGCTCTTGTCATGGTCATTTATCCAGCGTAACTTATTCAGGTATTTGGTTTTTGTTCTCGGTCCTGCGTTACCAGTTGCAAGTTACGCGTTACCGGTTATACGTTAATTCTATACCGCTCTGCCAAGAAGCTTGGCGGTAATGTTCTGCGAAAGCGCCTCGGCCTCTTTCTTGAGATCCGTCCGCGCGGAAGCGGCCGCAGCCGAGATCTCGGCCCTCGCCTTGTTGAGCTGCTCGCCGGCCGTTGCGCGCCCTGCGGCGATCATCTCCCGCTGTGCATCAAGGCCCTGCTGATACGCGGCGCCGTAAGTGGCCGCGGCCTTCTGCTTGGCGTCGTTCAGAGCGGCGGTGTATTGTTCCAGCATGCTCTGCATGCGCTCCTGGGCTGATTTCGCGTCGGTGAATGCGTTGGCGATG
>DATDRO010000045.1:0-2403 GCA_035291685.1 Nitrospirota bacterium
CTCAAAGGTTGACAACCTCGTAAATAAGTCTATTTTTCACACGAAGGCATCCCCGACGATGGCATTCGAGGACAGGCGCCGGCACGAAGGAATTGAAAATATTCTGTTTTATCTTCGCGTCAAGGCCTGAATGCTCTACTGTATGAGTCCAATAGCTGCCTCGATCCGCTTGATGGTCTTGTCCTTCCCCATGACCTCGATCACATCATAGATGCCCGGGCTGACCGTGCCGCCTGTCAGGGCCACGCGCACAGGCTGGGCGAGTTTGCCGAGCTTGATGCCCTTAGCAGCCACGATCTCATTGAACGCCTTCTCGATGTTGTCATGCGTGAACGGGTCGAGCGCTTTCAGTTTTCCCACAAGCTCAGTGAGAAGCGGCGAAACATCAGGCGTCAAATGTTTTGCCTTCGCCTTCTCGTCCACGGAAATATCCTCGACCAAAAAGGGAATCGCCCCCGTCTTCATCTCCACGAGCGTGTGGCTCCGCTCGGTAAGGATCTTCACCAGTTTGTTGAGCCATTCCGCGTCAGGCTCCTTGCCGGCTGTCACGATGCCGTCTTTTTTCAGGAGGTCCAGCACGAGAACGGAAAGCCGTGAGGGATGGGCCTGCTGGATGTAATGATGGTTCAGCCAGACGCATTTTTCCTGATTAAAGACCGACGGCGCCTTTCCCACGTTCTCGAGCGAGAACTTTTCGATCAGTTCCTCGCGCGTAAATATCTCCTGGTCCCCTGACGACCAGCCGAGGCGGGCAAGATAGTTCACGAGCGCCTCGGGCAGATAACCCAGGTCGACATACTCCGTGACCGCGGTCGCGCCGTGGCGCTTTGATAATTTCGTCTTGTCCGAGCCGAGGATCATGGGCAGATGCGCGAACTCCGGCGGCTCGTACCCGAGCGCACGGTAGATCTGGATCTGGCGCGGGGTATTGTTCAGATGGTCATCCCCGCGGATCACATGCGAGATCTTCATCGTGACGTCGTCCACGACCACGGCAAAGTTGTAGGTCGGAAACCCGTCGGAGCGCATGATGATGAGGTCGTCGAGCTGCTTGTTCTCAAACGTGACCGCTCCGCGGATCAGGTCGCGCACCACGGTCTCTCCCTCGTCGGTCGAGTGAAACCGGAGCACCGGCGTTCGTCCGGCAACGGGCTCTTTCCGGCCGAAGCAGGTGCGGTCGTACTTGGGCGGCTTGCCTGCCGCCATGGCCATCTTCCGTCGCTTCTCGAGCTCCTCGGGCGAACAGTAGCAGTGGTAGGCCTTGTTTTCACGTAAGAGCCGGTCGGCGTACTCGCGGTAGATGTCCATGCGCTCGGTCTGACGAAAGCCCTTTACCGTTCCGTCCGGCAGCACTGACGGCCCCTCGTCCCAGTCCATGCCGAGCCATTTCATCCCGTCGATAATGATCCTGATGGACTCGTCCGTTGAGCGAGCCTGGTCCGTGTCCTCGATCCTGAGGATGAATGCTCCCTTGTGGTGCCGGGCGAAGAGCCAGTTGAAGAGGGCCGTCCGGACGCCGCCGATGTGGAGGGCGCCTGTGGGGCTGGGTGCAAAACGGACCCGAACGCTGCGCGTGGTAGTCATGATACGGTGGACTCCTTACGATATCGAATAATCCGACTGCGGCCCGTATTATAACAAATAATGAAGGTAAGCAAAAGCAAATTTATGGAGAGAATCCTTCGCGGAAACAATCGTGAGAAATGATTCGTAAGAAATGATCCTGATAAAACCCTGCTCGCGCAAAGCCCTAAGGCGCAAAGAAAGGCTATGATAGATGAATATTAAGACAGGTTTGAAGATTTCCTTTGCGTGCTCCGCGAGAGAAAAAATTCGTAGTTGCTTTTAAACGTTATGCGATTGAACCAAAAAAAGGGACGGTTCAAAGAACCGTCCCTCGTGTGCTTCAGTGCATCGTCTTCGGCTGGTTACACGCCGAAGGGCTTTGCGTAGAGCAGGATGAGCACCACGACCAGCGTGTAGATGGCGAGCGACTCGATAAGAGCCAGACCCACGATCATCGTGGTCATGATCTTTCCCGACGCTTCGGGGTTGCGGGCGATACCTTCCACCGCGCGGCCGATGCCGAGACCCATGCCGATGCCGGTGCCGAGGGCGGCGATGCCGATGCCGATCGCCGAAGCGAACGCGACCGTGCCGAAGAACGAGTACTTGGCCGCGTCAGGAGCTGCAGCCGCCTCAGCCGCGAACGCCGCGGACGCGACGAGCATCAGGCCGATGACCAGGAGCATGATTGCAGATACTTTTTTCATGATAGTTGCCTCCTTTCTTAATTTATGAAATTCAGTCCTGAATCGTGCCGGTTTGCTACCTCCCGAGCGCCCCTTCCCGATGGGAAGGACCTCCGGCCCCGGGGTCATTGATTCAGTTAATGATGATCGC
>DATDRO010000046.1:0-9126 GCA_035291685.1 Nitrospirota bacterium
CATGCATTTCCCGCCGGGAAATGATCATATCCACCATGCCGTGCTCCAGGAGAAACTCCGCCCGCTGAAAACCCGCGGGAAGCTGTTGTTTGATCGTCTGTTCGATAACGCGCGGTCCCGCAAAGCCGATGAGGCTCTTCGGCTCCGCGAGAATGATGTCGCCGAGCATGGCAAAGCTCGCGGTTACTCCGCCGAAGGTGGGATCGGTGAGCACGGAGATGAACGGCAGCCCTGTCTCGCCGAGCATGGCGACCGCCGCCGAGGTCTTGGCCATCTGCATAAGCGAGAGTATCCCTTCCTGCATCCTCGCGCCGCCTGAGGCCGCCACCGCGATAAAAGGCGTCCTCTTCTCGATCGCCCGCTCAACGGCCCTCACGATCTTCTCACCGACGACCGACCCCATGCTGCCGCCCATGAAATTAAAGTCCATAATGACGATCTGCACGGGCTGGCCGCCGATCCTGGCCTCGCCGGAAATGATCGCGTCTTTGAGGCCGGTCTTTTTGCGGCTGCTCTTTAATTTCTCCTTATAGTCCTTGAACCCGAGAAAGTCCTTGGGGGAAAGGCCGTCTTCCACCTCAAGAAAGGTCCCCTCGTCCACAAGGTACGGCAGCCGTTCCGAGGCCGAGATGCGGAAGTGATAGTCGCACTTGGGACAGACCTTGTAATTTTTTTCCACCTCTTTGCGGTAGATGATCTCTTTGCAGTTGTCGCACTTTACCCAGAGCCCCTCGGGTATCTTCACCTTCTTGGTGGCCGCATCGGACGTGAGCTGCTCGGGTCGTTCTTTTTTAAACCAGGCCATAGATCTCCTTAATACAACAAGCACCAAATCCCAATATTCCAATCACAAATAAATTCCAAACGTTTAGATTTGGAATTTGGTCGTTATTTGAGATTTGATGTTTGGGATTTGAAATTTTAAAATGTGTACGTCTTTCCTTCCTTCAAAATCTGCACGTTCTTTCTGCCCATGGCGCGGAGGTCCCTGACGACACCCGACTCATAGGCGGGTTTTATATGATAGATGTAGATCAACAGATCTCCGTCCACGTTCGACTTCTCGAGGTCCCGCTGGAGCTGCATCGGCGTAAAGTGGCCGCTCACGCCGGCAAGCGCGTCATAAGAATCAGGGAATGAGGTGTCCACGATGACGGCCTTGAGGTTTTTTGCCGTTGCCGCCGCCTTCCAGAGCTTCTGATTCGACCCGGTGTCAGCGCTGTAAAGAAGCGAGGACCTCGCGTCGCTCACCAGGAAGCCGACGGCGGGCACGGGATGGTTCATGGGAATAGCCTTCACCGTGAGACCGCCGGCCTTGAATGCCCTGCCGGCCTTGAACGGCTTATAGGTAAACACCGGATTTTTTCCGCTTGGGATCCTGGTAAAATCCGGCCAGATGACGTTATTCATAAGGTGTTTCTTAATAGCCGTGATGACCTGCGGAAGGGCGTGGATGTTCACCGGCTTTTTGATCTTTCCGATGATATTGTCGGCCAGAAAGAGGATGCCTTTCACATGGTCCAGGTGCGGATGGCTGATCAGGATATCGGTGATCTTTGCCTGCGCCCCGATGCTGAGGGCCGCGGTGATCGTGCCGGCGTCCATCATCAGAACGTCGTTCACCAGGAACCCCGGAGGGTTGTGACCAATGGTTTCCGAACCGGAACACCCGAGTACTTTGACCTTCATCAAGCCTCCTCTGCCTCTCAAATTCCAAACCCCAAATTTCAAATCTCAAATAAATTCCAATTGCCAATAATCAAACTACAAACTGTTTGACGTCTGGTATTTGCCCATTGGAGCTTATTTGTAATTTGGTATTTGAGATTTGGGATTTCTCCTTACCCTTTCACTCCCACCAGATCATAGATCACCAGCGGCCGTTCCTTGCCCTTGACCGTCACTGACCCGAGCTTGTTCACCTCAACGATATCCTTGACCTTTTCATAGGTAAACTCTGTTATGATAATATGATTATTGTATTGCCGTGTCAAGCTCTCAACTCGTGCGCCGAGGTTCACATGGTCCCCTATCACGGTGTAGTCCATCTTTTTCCCCTCGGCGCCCATATTGCCGACGACCATCTCGCCGGTGTTGATGCCGATCCCCGTATCCAGCACCGGTTTCCCCTCGTCGGCCCACTTCTTCTGAAGCTCTCCGAGTTTCTCGCCCATGGCGAGAGCGCACCGCACGGCCCTCTCCGCATGATCGGGCTGGCCGATCGGCGCTCCCCAAAGCGCCATGATGGCGTCACCGATGAACTTGTCGAGCGTGCCGTCGTATTTGAACACGATATCGGTCATCGCACCGAGATACTCATTCAGCATCGAGACCACTTCTTCGGGCTGGTGCTTCTCTGAAAAGGAAGTAAAACCCCTGATATCGGAGAAGAGCACCGTGATCTCCTTGCGTTCGCCGCCGAGCCTGGCCTTGCTCGGGTCCCTGATAAGCTCGTCCACAATTCTCTTCGACACGTAGCTTGAGAACATCTTGCGGATGTCCCGGGCGCGCCGTTCCTCCGTGAAAAACCGGTACGCCGTCTGGCTCGTATACCCGAACACCAGGGCGGAAGAAGGATAGACAAAGTTGAACCATATGCCCTTCGAAATAAAGAGGTAATACACGATCCACCCGTACCCGACGAACAGCGCGAGAAAAAGTCCGGCCCCGGCCTTTGCCCCGAGCCGGGGAAGGTATATCCCGAGAATCCCGGCGAAAAGAAGGATGAGCGGAATGACCGTGGCCTCGGTACGGTAGATGAAATCCTTGCGCAGGATGGTGTCCACCACGCTCGCGTGCTTCTCGATCCCGGCCATGTTGGTCGAGAACGGGGTGACCCGGAGATCGTAGATGCCCTGGGCAGTTGCGCCAATGAGCACGATCTTGTCCCTAAATGCCCCGGCACGGATCGTCCTGTCAAGAATGTCGGAGATCGAATACATCGGGAACGTGTTGTTCGGCCCCCGGAAGTTTATCAGCATGCGTCCGAACCCGTCAACCGGGATGGTTGTGTCGCCGAGCTGCACGGAACCGCGATAGTCGAGCGCAAGGTCTTCACTCTTGAGCCCCCGGTACAACCGCGCAGCCTGGAGCCCGATGGGAGCGTAGTAATCGCCCTGGTACTGGATAGCGAGCACCTCCCACCTGATCGTACCGTCCATATCCGGGATCATGTTGATATGCGCAAGGGCCTTGGCGAACGCGGAGAATCGCAGCAAGGTGGGCAAGACCATCTTTGCCTTGAGCGGTAAGAACGGCTCGTCAGCGTTCTTGAGAATGGAATACGCCGATGGCGTCATGAAGTCCAGTTTTTTGCCGGTAAAGCCGGATTCCTTGTACCCCGTTTCACTGAAATCGAATACCACCGGGAGAATGACACGGCCGCTCCGCATGATGGCCCGCTGGAACAGATCATCCGATTCCACGGATTCACGCTCGGAAAAGAACACGTCGAATACGATGACCTTTGACCCTTCCTCGGTAAGGCGGTCCACCACGCGCCCCCAGACCGAGCGGGGCCAGGGGAAGCGTCCGAGCTTGTTGATGCTCTTTTCATCGATCACCGCGATCACGGTCTCCGGGCCTGGCGCCACCTTACCGCGCATGGTAAATCTGAGATCGAGCGTCTTTTCCTCGAGGACTTCAAAAAATCTGAAGTGCCGGACGTGAAGGACCGAGAGGGCGATCGCCACAACGAGTGCTATATAGATACCGACCTTTTTGATAGAAGATTTTTTCATCATGACTCCGGTTATTTTGGCAAAGGAGGGTGGATGATCCCTTCCCTCTTCCCTCTTCCCTCTTCCCTCTTCCCTCTTCCCTCTTCCCTCTTCCCTCTTCCCTCTTCCCTCTTGCTTTTTACAGCAGCTCGCCGAAGATCTCGCGCATCTCGAGATACTTGAGCAGCCTGTCAACCTGCTCCTGGTTCAGGATACGCAGCGTATCACCGCCCGAGAGTTCAACGATCTTCACGCTTGCCAGCTTCTCGACGATCGTCTTTGCCTGCTGCTTTTCCATGCCGGCCATGCCGGCGAGATCATCAATGCTGATGGATATCTCGCCGCCTTTTTTCTGGTTCTTCACGTGCTTGGCGAGCGCATTTACCAGACGGCTCGTGTTGTCCTTGATCATGAGCGCTCCCATCTGATCATCGGCCTCACGCAGCCTGTCCGCGAGCCTCTTGATGAACCGGATGGCGATCTCAACATTCCCCCGTATCAGGCTTTCGAACGTCTTCCGGTCGATCGCGAGCAGCTCGCTCGCTTCTACCGCCTCTGCTGATGCCGATCGGGGTTTATCATTCAATATTGCCATCTCACCGAAAAACTCGCCCTTTTCGAGCGTCGCAAGGGTCTTCTCCACTCCCCGTATCCGCTTGCTGATCTTCACTCTGCCGGACTGGATGATGAACATCTCGGCGCCGTGATCGTCCTCGTGAAAGATCACGGTGCCCGCCGGTACTTTTTTGCCGAACCTTGAAAAGAGCTGAACCTGAATATCTTCGCCCATGAATGCCTCCTTATGGTAATGGTGCCTGAATCATGGAGCTGTCTTGAACTTCTCTTCTGACTTCTGACTTCTGGCTCCTGTCTCCTGATTCACTATTATATCACCGGTCTCGCAGGCTTTGAGAAACGCCTCGACCACCACGGGGTCGAACTCCCTGTTTGAAAATTTCTTGATTTCCTCTACCGCTGTCGTTAAATCCGCGGCCTTGCGGTACGGCCGATCGGTCGTCATGGCGTCAAAAGTATCGGCCACGGAAATGATCCGCGCAAGGAAGGGAATTGCCTCACCCTTCAGACCGTCCGGGTATCCGCACCCATTCCACTTTTCGTGATGAGCGCGCATGATCCTGCTGACCTCCCTCATCTTTTCGACATGTCCCAAAATGTCCGCTCCCACGAGCGGATGCTCGCGCATGAGCGCGACCTCTTCGGGATCAAGCCTCCCCTCCTTGAGCAGCACGCTGTCTTTAATGCCGATCTTGCCGATATCGTGCAGCACCGCCGCAAGCCTGAGCTGCTCCGGATCATCAAGGGGTCTGGCCAGATGCCGGGAGATCGCCATACTGAACGTTACAACGCGCTTGATATGGCCTCCGGTGTACGGGTCCTTTTTCTCGACTGCCGCCGCAAGGGCCTCAGCGGTATTTATGAATGTCTCTTTGAGTTCCTCGTACAGGTGCGCGTTCTCAAGCGCCATGGCCACCTGGTTCGAGAGCGTCCAGAAGTTTTCCAGGTCTTCTTCCGTAAAAAGGCCCGCGTCTTTTTTGTTGATCGCCTGGAGCACGCCGATAACGCTTCCTTTGGAGCGAACGGGAACGCAGATCATGTTCCGGGTCACGAACCGGGTGATGACCCCGGCCTTTTTGAAATGCCGCGGGTCGTTCGCCACATCGTTGACAAGCGCTGCCTCGTTGTTCGCCGCGACCCAGCCTGCGATCCCCTCGCCCATCTTCAGGCGTATCTGCTTAAGCCGCTCTCCCTTCTCTCCCAGCGCCACTTCGAAAAAAAGGTCATTTGTCTTTTTATCCACAAGAAGGAGCGAACCCACCTCCGCGTCCACGAGGCTCGTGGCGGCCTCCATGGCCCTCTTGCGTATCTCGCGCTGGTCGAGCGTTGAGTTCAGGACATTGGCCAGCTGCATCTGCATGACCCTGCGGCCCGCTTCCTTCTGGCTTTCGGCCAGAAGGTTCGCGTACGCCACATCCAGGGCAAGCTGGCCCGCGAGCGACTCGAGCATCTCTTTGTCGTCTTTGCAGAACGGTCCGCCGCCCGCCTTATTGATGACCTCAACAACGCCGATCACCTCATCGTTCACGCGGAGCGGTGAGGCGAGGATATTTTTAGTTGAAAAATGAAGTTCGGCGCTGATCCTGCTGCTCCAGCGCCTGTCCCGGGTTACATCGGAGCTCAGGTATGTCTTGCCGCTTTTGACAACGTACCCGGCAATACCTTCATCAACAGGCATTCGCTTACCGACGAGACCGCGGGCGCCTGGTCCGCGACTGGCACGGAAGACAAGGTCTCCTCCGTTGCAAAGGAGTATCGAACCGGCGGACGTCCTCGTCAGGCTGAGGATGACCCTGAGGTAATCGGCAAGGAGCGTGTCAACCTCGGCCGGGCCGATCATCTTCCGCTGGAGAAGCCTCTGCTTCACTTTCTCGAGGAGGACAAGTTTTTTGAGCGCCTTCGCCTCAGTGCGAAGAGCAAGCAAATCGTCATCCGCGACCTGCACTGACTTTTTTGCGAATTTTTTTCCCGTCGCGCCCATCCATCACTCCGAGGTCGGCTGCATCAATACGAATTCGCTTTTTGCGTCAACTGGTAAGTAGTATCCCCTCTGTCTCCTGTCTCCTGTCTCCTGTCTCCTGTCTCCTGTCTCCTGTCTCCTGTCTTCTGTCTTCTATCCTCTCCCCGCCGCAAGCACCCCCTGCTTCAGCGCCTTCACGAAACCGACGGCCTTCGGCACAAGCTCGGGCGAACCCATGTTCTCTTCGATCACTTTCACAAGAGCGCTCCCCACGATCACGCCGTCCGCCCCCCAGAGCGCGACCTGGGCGGCCTGGTCCGGGGTGGAGATACCGAAACCGACCGAGACGGGCTTGTCCGTTGCCGCCTTGATCTTTTCAATGGAGTCCTTGATGGACGAGTCTTGAAGTCCCAGATTCGCGCCCGTCACGCCGGTGAGAGATACATAGTAGATGAATCCCTGCGACACTTTGCTCACCAGCTTGATGCGCTCATCCGTGCTCGTGGGCGCGAGCAGAAATATGGTATCGAGGCCCGCCTTCTTTGCAACAGGCATCAACGTCCCCGCCTCCTCGGGCGGAAGGTCCGGCAGGATCAGTCCATCAAGTCCGGCGGTTACCGCATCGTGAACAAAACGCTCTTCCCCGTACTTGAAGATGAGGTTGTAGTACGTCATGAGGATGAGCGGTATCTTGCTGTCTTTCCGCACCTCGGCAACAAGACCGAGGACATCGGAGATGCTCGTCCGGTTCTTGAGCGCCCGGATCGCCGCCTTCTGGATCGTCGGCCCGTCAGCCAGAGGATCGGAAAAGGGCGCGCCAAGCTCAATTATATCACACCCGGCCTTTTCCATCTCGAAGATAAGGCTCTTCGTTGTTCCGAGGTCAGGATCGCCCGCCATGATGTACGGAATGAGCGCCTTTTCGTTTTTCTTCTTGAGACGGTTGAATGTGTTTTTAATTCTGGACATATTTCCCCTGAACTCCTGACTTCCTGTTTATACTGTTTCCATCATCATCAGCTTCTCGGTTGCAAGCTTGACAATATCCTCCATCGACAGCCGCAACTATTATTACTTTATCGCCATCATGTTTTAAAGGTCACCTCAAGATATTTATTGCTGTCTGAATTCAGGATGTTTTTTCCCTATGCACTTCTTAACCGCACAAGCCGGGGGCTGTCTGCGCTATTACAACCCTGTTTTTTACTGGCAAGGAAACTTCGATTTTGCAGCAGCCTTGCACACGGCCTGCCCGTACCAGGGAAGATGCTTGCAGGCTTCGAGGGCCGCGATCTGGGCTGCGCAGTTTTTCACGGTATCACCCAAAGAGGGGTCGCTGCCTTGAGCGACAGAAGCCGGCGCCCGGGACTGTTGCTGATCCTGGGCCGCCTTCATAGCGTCAAGTTTTTTCTGCGTACGCTGGATCTCGGCCAAAAGGTTCTCCATCTCCCCTTTTTTCTGAAGTTCCTCCTGCTCACGTTTTGCCCTGGTCGTGGAATCGAGCATGGCCTCGATGAGGACGCCCGTCATCCCCATCTTTTTCAGCGTCCCGATCTCTTCAAAACCAAAATCCTTATAAATGGCGTTCTGCATGCGGATCTTGGCCGCGATCACCTTGTCCTCGATACCCTGTTTGAGGAGCTTCAGGAGATCATGGACCCGCATCCCTTTGGGACCCGTGAGCGACAGGCAGTATTGAGACGGCACGAACTCCATTCCGTCCTCGTATTCATCAAGGAACTTCTTATAATCCTTTAAAGAGCCCTTCTGATTCTTGATGAGAAGAACCATGGCCGCGAGGGCTTCACGCCTGCTTGACGTGGAAGGGTGGATATTAAGAAACTCCGCATACGCCTGATGGGTGTTATACGCTTTTGCCTGCTGATATGCGCGGGAGTCCTCATCTGAAGCGGCAGGCGGTTGAGTTGGCTGAGTTATCGGTTCTGATCTGCTATCACTCGACGCTGAAGATACCGGCACACCGGGCACCGTATTGGCAGCCGCAAAAAGTTTCTCGGAATTTTCATCGATATCCTTTAAAATCAGCCGCGCGCCGTTTTTTGCCGCGAATTGTGCTTCAAGCGCCTTTAATTTTTCTGCGGCGTTAATTCTCCCGATAAAGTACCCCTTTATCGTCCCCTCTACCGTGCCCTGGAGAGAACGCTGATGCACCACATTGCCGGCCCTGTCTCTGATCACATAATTAATACGATAAATTTCACTGTTCGATTCAGGCACAAATGCCAGGAACGGCAGGAAAAATGACGGCACGCCGATAAGCGCGCTCGCTTGAAACTCGGACTTAAAGCGAAACGCGAGCGACATAATGAGCGGTTGGTTCGTAAACTCGCTCACCGTCCCTTTTGATTCCGATAGTAGCGTATCAATTAAGACAGGCTGGCTTGCTCTTGATGTATCAACATCATTTTTATTGAGTCCAATCGTTACGCTTTTCGCAGACCGCAAGTCTAAAGCCATATCCCTTGAGTTGACAACGGCAGAGCATCCGGACAACAAAATTCCGATTGATAGAATAATAAGTTTTATTCGCATAGAATATATTCCTTCTCATTGTGCTTCTTTTGCTTTACAACAAGGATGCCCGGACACATGCACCGCCGTGCTCATCTGTCCGCCGGGGAATCAGCGCTGTTTCGTTTTTCTTCTTGAGACGGTTGAAGATATTTTTTATATGGCGTTATTACTCTTCTTCGTCGATCTTTTACACCTACCTCACGATCCTGTACACTGCCGATGCCTCCGCCCACTCGGCCGGCTCGAGCTGGCTGAGTCTCTTCACCAGCTCGCTGACCAGACCCGTGGATTTTGCGTCGTACACCTTGACCATAGCCTCCTGAAATCCCAGGGGCA